>SBBR01000088.1 GCA_005239615.1 archaeon | reverse complement strand
TGTTTAATAGCAAATTGCATTAATTTTTGGGCATTTTGCGGCAATTTGCTGTTATGCGGAGGTGAATGATTTGTTCAGTTATTCATGTTCTCTGCTATAATAAGAAAATGGCCAAATGCACAACAGCTTCACAGCACTTCCTCCGGCCGGAGCGTGGCGATGCCTGCTTTCTCGAAATCGCGGTCAAATGTCACAATGCCTTTGCAGCCCTTTTGCGCCGAAACGTAATATTGCATTGAATCGTCAAAATCGAGGCCCGTTTCCTTCATTACCGAAAGTATTTCCAGCTCATCCTCGATGGAAGTGCTGACAACAGAAAGATTTTCAAGCGATACGATGTATTCGAGGAATTCCCTGATTTTTTTCCGGCAGGCCCCGCCTTTCCAGGAAAACACATACCGAGTGCACTGAAAAATGCGTGCAGATGCAGTCGAGTTTTCCGGAATCTATCTTTTGGAAAAGCGCCCTGCATTGCTCCGCGTTGAATCTCCCCCGAGGGTTTCTATGAAAATGTTCGCATCAAGGAGATACATTCAATCGACCTTTCCCATTGCAGCAACTGCATCCTTCTGCGCCTTGACCGAGGAGGTTATTTTCGCGTTCGATGCAATGCCGAAAATGCTGTCAACAGTGAGTCTGCCCCTTATTCGCATCGACCTTTCCGGGCCAGTCGTCGAGCGCTTTGTTCATGGCCTTGCTGTTTGAGCCCTTTGAATGCCCGTAAATCCTCATGGCTCGCGCCCTCACTTTCCTCGCCTTTTCCTTCTCGACCTGTGCCCTCAATGTCTCCATCATACCACCATATGGCTATATGGCAACTGTAAAGTAAAGCGTTTAACTCCCCACTGCCATTCGTATTTTTCGGGTTTGAAAATATCCCTGTTTTGGATTCTATAGTGAATTTAGGGCTGAAACTGCCAAAACGTCCCGTAAAGACAAGAGGGTCACATGGGAAGTTAAGGAGTTGACTTTACAGCAACACATTATTTTAAAGTGCAGGCAATAAAGATGCCCCACAAACAAAAGAAAAAACTATCGACAATTGACGAGTTGAATGTATGTTGGGTTAAAAACACCTGCCTGCAATTCATGCATTGACAGCCATGCATTCAGAGGCGTAGGGCGGGTTCCGGTGTGGCAGTGCTTCTAAAGCTTTCGACTTGGTTAAGGGGCAAAATGGACGCCCTGAATTCCAAAAGAAAACAAATGGCGTTGGCAAAGGCTGAAAGGCTCCTTGCCGAAGCCGCTGAACTGAAAAGAAAGGCGGCAGAACATATCAGCCCCAGGACCAGGGAAATGACGCCGACAGGCCTGAGACAATGTAACAAAGCGATGGATAAGACCACCAAGGCATGGAAAATAAGGGGCAGGTTCGGCCAATAATAAGCCAGAAACCCGCCCAAGTGCAAAAATTACTCCGGTCCGGAAAAGCCCCTGCAAGCATTTAAAACCCATTCGGAGGGCATTTTGTATAGCAAATTCTGCATTGAACCAAGGCATTTTTAGGGGGTTTTGGATTGGCTGAAGAGGCACTAATGGCTGAGGAAACAGTGAAACAAGAAGAGGGAGCTACTGCAAATCCACAGGCCGCCGAGGGCGATGAAGAGGGCATTGTTGACGAAAACAAGCTCCCGTTTCCCCGCGCGACCGTTGTCAACATGATGAGAAAGCACCTCACGCAGGGCAAGCAAATAAAGGGCCAGGTCAAGGACGAGATGAACATTTGGCTCGGCAACATCGTCGAGAGGATTTCCACCAAGCTCAATGCCTACCCTTACAGCTACGTTGACGGTGCAATGCTCCGCGAGGCCATCGAACCATACGAGAACCTGCAGGACATCGAAAAGGAGAAGGAGCGCATAATAAAGCAGCTTGAATCCATAAAGGCCGCTTGCGATGTTCTCATACTCGAAGTGGACAGGAAGTTCGTGAAGTAAGGCTAGTCAGTTTTTATTCTTGGGACCTCATCGCCTAAAATTTCTCTTATTTTCTTCACGACCGCAGAGTTCTGGCTCCTGAAAATGAAAGAGTCCAGCACTTTCACATTGTGGCACTTGCGCCGCGTGGAAGCTTTCTCGAAATCTATTATCACCGGCAGGCCGTTGCGCACGAGGATATTGTGCCCGCGCCCGGCGAGTTGGCCGTGGTCGAGGCCTATTCCGTCAAGCCTCTTGGCCTGCGAGTAGAGTTCGTCGATGAAGGCATTCAGGACATTTTTTGGGGGATTGGTGCCAAGCCACTCCGAGAAGGGCACGCCATCGATATACTCCATGGCCACAACGTTGGCACCTGTGTCAGCCTTCACGATCCTCGGCCCAACGCCCACAGAGTTAGCGAGCTTAAGGTTCCCGGCTTCGCGCGCAACCATGTCCCTGCGGTTCGACTTGTCGCGGAGGGCCTTCAGCACGAGCGTCCTGCCCTCGCTGTCCTGCACGAGGAAAACCTCTGAAGTCCAGCCTTTTGAGAGCTTCCCGATTAGCGCGAGGCCGTTTTCCTGAAGGAACTCTTCAAGGCGGTTCATGCAAAAGGTTTTGTGGCAAACCCCCCATAAATAGGTCGTTCCGGCCTGAAACTGGGTGACCCAAAAATATCTAGAACAATTAAAAGGTTATTATCAATAATAGAGTCAGATTCGTGTCAGGTGTCTTAGAATGGCGGTCGAAGGCGAGAAGGCAAGGGCCAGCATAGTTCTCGCGGCAAAGGCGGTTTTCTGGCTCGTGGTTGTCGCGTTCCTGATTTTTTACAGCACCTTAATCTCTGACCTGCTACAGGGCATCTTCACCCACAACTCCGACATCCAGAATGCGATTCCAGGCATGTTAGACGCAGCTTTCCTAATCGGCAGTACGCAGGTTTTCCTCCTCATCACAAGGTTCGTGATTTCCAACTACCTATACAGCAGTGAAAAGGAGAAGGAAATCGGGATACTGCTAACGCTTTACACCTACGTCGTCTGGGCCATAACCGCCATCATACTGGCGTCCACTTTCTTCAAGGACGTCGGCGCGCTACTGACTTCGCTCGGCCTCATAGGGTTCGGGATAACATTCGCGCTGCAGAAGCCAATCCTGAACTTTGTGGGCTGGCTGAACATAGTCTTCACTAACCCATTCTCGGTGGGTGACAGGATAGAGGTCGTGGGAATTAGAGGGGACGTGATTTCGATACACAGCATGTACACCAAGGTGCAAGGCACGCTTGTTGACTCGCACACGAAAAGCGAGAAGGTGATAACAATCCCGAATGAGCTCATCCTTACCAATCCGAACATAAATTATACTCGCAACGGCGACGTTTACACGGACAGCTTTATGGCATCAATCACATACGAGAGCAACTGGAGGAAGGCAATCCAGATACTCGAAAGGGTGGCTGAAGCGTCCTCCATGAAGTTCCTGAAAACCAGGCAGGCTGCCGCGAGGAACGATAGGAAGACCTGGCGCGAGGCCGTAGACCTCCTTCAGGAGGCCTCCAAGAAGCTCAAGAAAGGTTTCCTGCGGAGCTCGCTTAAGAGCCATGCTGAAACCGCAGGCACCGATGAGAGAATTTACCAACAGGAAGCGCAGAAGCCGAGGGTGCAGCTGAAGTTCGGCAATTCCTCAATCGACCTCGAGGTAATCTACCAGACTGACGTGAGGTCACAGCGGCCAACGAAGGACGACATTGCGAGGGCATTCATGGAGGAAGTGGAGAGGCAGGACGACATAGAGTTCGCCTATCCACACATGCAGATAGTTTACGGCGAAAGGCCAAAGGTTGTGAGGGGCGACAGGACGATAAGGCAGTGGCTCGGCGAAGGCAAATAGGTCCAAAAGGGGGCCTGAAACCAAAAGGAATGTTTTACACCACACCGTACGATGCCGACATGACCTCTCCATTCTGAAGCATGAATGGTCTTTGCCTCGCAGCGGCGCATGGCCATGGCTAAAAACGCGACCATAAAAATTGGAAGGCGGGCAATTGAAAAAAGAAAAAAGGCGAAGGCCTAGTTGGCCTTCTGCATTTCCTTAATCCTTTCCTTCACTCCCTGCAGCTCCTTGGAGAGCTCCTCCTCATACTCCTTGAGCATCTCCACCTTCTCTTCCTTTGTAAGGAAGCTTCTCGCGGAAAAACCATTTCCACAGCAGCTGTAACCCATTTCTCACACCTCCGATGTGCCAACCCGACAGGCATTTCAAATGTCGGGCGTACGATAATGTGAATGCGATAGGTATTTATATGTATCGCTCATGCGATAGTTCGGCACTAGAACAAGAAGACAACGCGGGAAAAGAGCTGAGTGCAGGCAAACACAAAATTGTATATATCATTATGCCATACAATTATTCAGGTGATGGAATGGCTGAAACCACTGTAAGGATGGAAGGGGCGCGGAAGTCATAATTGACAGGCTGACCAAGAGCGGGTTCTACAAGACTAGGAGTAAGGTCTACCGTGCGGGAGTCATGGAGCTTGCGCACAAGCACAGGATATTCAGGAGCGTGCAGGAAATAGAGGACGAGCTGGTATCAAGGAAGATAGACAAGCTCTGGAGCGAACACAAGCAGGGAAAAAGAAAAATCTACAGCCTTGAACAGGTAAAGAAAAAATATGGCTATAAGTGATGCGAATTGTTCAAAGTAAGTTTTCTTGAAGGCTGGGCCAAGTTCTACACGAAGACGGACAAGTCCAAAAAGGACAGGATAATGAAAAAAATCGAGCAATTGCGCACGTTGACAGGTGCAAGGCACCTCAAGCACGGCGTTCCGAATTTTGTGACCGAAGCGGGCCAGTACATGATATGCTTCAGGGAAGAAGGTGATATGCGCGCCGTAATTTTTGCCGAGAACCACAAGCAGTACGAGAAATGGTACAAAAGGCAGTGAAGAATCCGGAAAAATAACCCTCAATTTTTAAGTGCGAGCCGAAGGTGGGCAAGCAGGACTGAAAGCCGTACAGGTCTGGCGGCGGACCTGTCCGCCGACCTTCATATCCAGCGACGTCTCATAAGGTTTATTAACCTTTATATCCAGCAATAATTTAAAGCAAGGAATACCGGCTTTTTCTTTTCGCCAGCGTTTTCTTTTTGGCCTGACAAAAAGAAAAGGCTGCAACCGGAGGATTGGACTATGGCACAGGAGATGAACCAGCAAGTGGTATTTTTGCCAGAAGGGGCGAGAAGGACAAGGGGAAGGGAGGCGCAGCGCATTAACATACTCATCGCAAAGGCGGTAGCGAATGCGGTTAAGAGCACCCTAGGCCCGAAGGGAATGGACAAGATGATTGTTGATGATTTGGGCGACGTGATAATCTCGAACGACGGCGCCACCATACTGAGCGAGATGAGCATTGACCATCCAGCCGGAAAGATGATGGTCGAGATTGCAAAGACACAGGACTCGGAAGTGGGCGATGGCACCACTACGGTAGTCATAATTGCAGGCGGCCTGCTCGAGAAGGCGGAGAAGCTCCTGAACGACGAGATACATCCGTCCATAATAGTGAAGGGCTACAGGCTCGCCGCAGCGAAGGCCAAGGAAATCTGCAATGACATGGCCGAGGACATAAGCATCAACGACAGGGCAGCGCTCAGGGAAATCGCCATCACTTCCATGACTGGAAAGAGCGCAGAAGGGGCGAACGAGCTCGCAGAGCTTGTCATGAAGGCACTCACGCAGGTCGCGGTGCAGAATGAAAAGACGATAGTAATCGACCTCGACGACGTGAAGGTCGAGAAAAAGGTCGGCGGGAGCATAATGGATTCGCAGCTGATAGACGGTATAGTTCTCGATAAGGAGGTCGTGCATTCAGGGATGCCAAAGAGCGTCGAGAACGCTAAAATCGCGCTTGTGGACGCGGCAATGGAAATCAAGAGTCCGGAAACAGACACAAAAGTGCAGATTTCCGACCCGGGGCAGCTGCAGGCATTCCTCGACCAGGAGGAGATGGTACTGCGTAGGATGGTAGAGGCTGTCAAGAAGGCAGGGGCGAATGTTGTAATTTGCCAAAAGGGCATAGATGACATAGCCCAGCACTATCTCGCAAAGGAAGGCGTGCTAGCGGTGCGCAGGGCAAAGAAGTCTGACATGGACGCTCTCGCGAAGGCCACCGGAGCGAAGGTTGTGTCAAGGATAAACGACCTCACTGCGGCAGACCTTGGCAAGGCAAAACTCGTGAGCGAGAAGAAAATCTCCGGAGACAACATGGTCTTCGTGGAAGGCTGCAAGAACCCGAAGAGCGTCTCGCTGCTCGTGCGCGGCGGCTCAGAGCACGTCGTGGATGAAGCGGAGAGGGCAGTGAAGGATGCAATCGGCTCGGTCGCTGCCGCCATAAAGGTAGGTAAAATAGTGTACGGCGGGGGAGCCTCAGAGGCTGAGGTAGCATCCAAGCTGCGCGACTACGCAAAGACTGTCGGGGGAAGGGAGCAGCTCGCGGTAGAGGCGTTTGCCGAGGCAATGGAGATAGTGCCGCGCACGCTCGCGGAAACCGCAGGGATGGACCCGATAGACACTATCGTAGCCCTTCGCAGCAAGCACTCCACAAAGGATGGGAAGTGGGAGGGGATCAACGTCTACTCTGCGAAACTGGACAACATGAAGAAGAACAAAGTAACGGAACCCCTGAAGGTAAAGACTCAGGCTATCACTTCCGGATCCGAGGTCGCCGAGATGCTGCTCCGCATCGACGACATAATCGCAGGAAGCGGCAAGAGCAAAGCACCGCCAATGCCGAGCGGCGGGGGCGGAATGGGCGGCGGCATGGGCGACATAGACATGTGAGCCGAATAATGGCCGGGGAACAGCATGCCTCGGCCAACCGACTTTTTTTCTGGATTCGGTTGCGTTGCCTGTTGGCAGGCAACCCTTTTTAATAACTTCAATTTTGTTTCATGCGCATGGCAGTGCTAATGATTGTCGGCCTTGCCCGCTCTGGCAAGGACACGGTGGCTGACTACCTAGCCGAGAAGTACAAGTTCTATAAGCTCACGTTCAGTTCCGTGCTCGCGGAGGCGCTCGAGCAGAAAGGAGTGCCGGCAACCAAGCAGAACATGATAGAGCTCGGCGACGAGCTCAGGAAGGAATTCGGGATGGACGCGTTGGCAAAGCTCCTCGCGAAGAAGGTGCTCCGCGATGACAGGTTAGCACTGGTTGGGCCGCGCTCCATCGATGAGGCGCAATTCTTCAGGAAAAAATACCCCGAGATGAAAATCGTGAAGGTGACCGCGGCAGATGAAAGCAGGTACACGCGCAGGTCCAGGGCAGACCCGGAGGACAAGAAGGGATTCTTCGGCCGGGACGAGGCCGACCTCAGGACAAAGGGCATGCAGAAGGTGCTCGACGCGGCAGAGTTCGAGCTTAAGAACAATGAGGATAGGGAAAAGCTATACAGCCAGATTGACGCACTGGTGAGGAAAATAGGTTTATGAGATGGGTGTGTGTTTGAAGGTCTCAGAGCTTAGGCCGCTGCAGAAAAAAATCGGCATCCTAGTGAAGGTCGAGGACAAGAACGCGGAAAGGCAGGTCACGACGCAGTCTGATGGAAAGTTCCACCGCGTGTGCGAGGCGCTCGTGGGCGATGAGACAGGCTGCATCTTACTCTCGCTCTGGGACGAGGCGGTGGATGCAGTGGAAAAAGGCGGTTACTACAAAATCGCGAACGCCTACACGAGCATGTACAGGAATTCCATAAGGCTCTCTGCAGGGAAGTATGGTTCGATTGTGCAGGCTAAAGGGAGTTTCGAAGTGAACACCGCGAATAACCTAAGCCTCAAGGAAGTGCTGTAGGGTCGCTTGAAAACAGCAGTTTTTGCCTTTATCAACCTTTTAAAACCTAATTTGATTCCATTATGAAAGAACGCCAGCAGCGCTAAGCGATGCCGATTAAGTGCGAGGCGATAGCCGAACAAGTTTTCCCGAAGGGGATATGTGGCACCGCGAATCGCAAGCCGTGCGGGAGTATAGCTCAGCCTGGTAGAGCATTGGTCTTATACACCAAGCGTCGGAGGTTCAAATCCTCCTACTCCCATCCGGCAGGCGCAAGGAATAGGGCAGAAGCAGTCCTGTCGTTGACAGGACAGAATGCGACACACAAAAAGTTGAAGGTTATGCAGAAACTCGAAGAATACAGCCTCGCGAAAGAGGAGCAAATCCGCGCCTTCTGGAAGGAGAAGGGCATAGCGGAGAAGGCTAGGAAGCAGAACTCCGACGGGAAGGGCTTCTTCATGATGGACGGCCCGCCATACGCCTCAGGGCACATACACATGGGGACGGCGCTGAACAAGATTGTAAAGGACATCACGATGCGCAGGAAGAGGATGCAGGGATTTTCCGTGTTGGACAGGCCAGGCTACGATACCCACGGCCTGCCGATTGAGAACAAGGTCGAGAAGGAACTCGGCTTTACGAGCAAGGCCGACATCGAGAAGTTCGGCGTCGCGAATTTTGTGGAGAAATGCCGCGGCTTCGCCACCGAGTACATAGACATTATGAATGGCGAGTTCGACAACCTCGGCGTGTGGATGGATTGGCAAAATCCGTATCTCACCCTCAACAACGACTATATAGAGGCAATTTGGTGGACGTTCAAGAAAGCTGACGAGAAAGGCCTTCTTTACCTTGGCAAGTACCCTATACACGCGTGCACGCACTGCGAGACAGCCGTGGCGTACAACGAGATAGAGTACGTGAAGCAAAAGGACGTGTCTGTCTACGTGAAGTTCAAGGTGAAAGCCGGGGACATGACAGGGACAGGAAACGGCAAAGTCGCGACGGAAGGGAATGAAGGCAACAAATACCTCGTGATTTGGACAACCACGCCATGGACGCTGCCCAGCAACACAGGGGTCATGGCACACCCCAAGTTCGAGTACGTGGAAGTGCAGGTCGGCAACGAGGAATGGATTGTCGCGAAGGAAAGGCTCGAGCCGCTCATGGAGGTCTGCGAGGCCGGGTTTACCGTGAAAAGGAAATTTTTCGGGAAGGAGCTCGAGGGGCTGCGCTACGAAAATCCCCTTTCAAAAAACCTCAGGCTCGGCGACCTTGGCACAAATGCATACCGCGTAATCCTGAGCGACAGGTACGTGAACCTCGATGACGGCACTGGCTTGGTGCACTGCGCGCCCGGATGCGGAAAGGAGGACTACGATGCCGGCACAAAGGCAGGCCTGCCTATGGTCAGCATCGTCGGCCTTGGCGGCGACTTTGGGCCCGAAGGCGGAAAATACGCGGGAAAGAAAGCGAGGGTAGTGGATGACGAGATAATCTCTGACCTGAAGGAAATGGGCGCGCTCGTAGCGGAACAGGATTTCACCCACGACTACCCTGTGTGCTGGAGGTGCAAGACTCCATTGCTCATGATTTCCACTCCGCAATGGTTCTTCCGGGTAACCGCAATCAGGGACAGGATGCTCGCCCTGAACGAAAACGTCGGTTGGCACCCGGCTTGGGGAAGGGACAGGTTCAGGAACTGGCTAGAGAACCTCGGCGACTGGCCAGTCTCAAGGCAGAGGTACTGGGGCTCTCCACTCCCGATATGGATGTGCAACTCGTGCAACAAAAAGGTCGTGGTTGGCTCGACTAAGGAGCTGAAAAAGTTCTACAATAAGGACATCATGGACCTCCATAAGCCTTGGATTGACGGGGTGAAGTGGAAGTGCGAGTGTCGCGGTATATTCGAAAGGGTGCCGGAGGTGCTGGACGTATGGTTCGACTCCGGAGTTACTTCATGGGGAAGCCTTGGGCACCCTGCAAGTCAGGACGCGTTCGGCAAATACTGGCCGGCTGATATAAACATCGAGGGAAAGGACCAGATTAGGGGCTGGTGGAACTCGCAGCTCATAACCAGCACTATATGCTTTGATGACAAGCCGTTCAGGGAAATAGCGATGCATGGCATGGTCCTCGACATAAAGAAGAATAAGATGAGCAAGAGCCAGGGAAACATAGTTTCCCCTGCCGAAGTCATAGCGAAGCACAACCGCGACTACCTGCGTTATTACATCGCAAAGGAATTCAGGGGAGAGGACATGTTCTTCGACTGGGACGCGTTCAGGGAGATTGCGAGGTTTTTCAACACCCTGTGGAACAGCTACAATTACGCCGCCACCTACCTCGACATGGACTTTTCAAGGGCGGAAAAGATTGATGTCAAGAAACTGAAGGCCGAGGACAGGTGGATTGTGAGCAAGCTGCACTCTCTCATTCGGGAGGCCCTTGTGGCATATGAGAAATACGATTACCCGAAGTCGGTTTTGCTCATCGAGTATTTTGTGCTCGAGGAGTTAAGCAGAACTTACATCAAGATGATAAGGGACAGGGCGAAAGCTGAGAAAGCTGAGCTCGGCGTTGTGTTCAGCCACGTATTCTACACGCTCCTGAGGATGCTCGCGCCTGTGGTGCCACACATGGTCGAGTTCCACTACCAACACGCGAGGAAGCAGGGCATGCCTGAATCGGTGCACCTCACCAATTTGCCCGAGCCGCAGGAAGGCATTGTTGACCCGGCCTTGGAGGCAGAGGTCGCGAAGGCAAAGGAATTGCTTGAAGCGGTACTTTCCCTGCGCGAGGAGCAGAAGCTCAGGCTGCGATGGCCGCTGCGGGAGCTCGTGTACGTTTCCGGTTCCGGGAAAGAGTTCCCGAACACCAAACAGGTAATCGCCGACTCCGCGAACGTGAAGAAGTTTTCAGAGGCAAAAGCCGAACCGAAGGGTAAGTATGCCACTAGGGCATTCGGCGATGGCAAAATATACCTTGACACCGAGGCAAGCCCGGAACTCAAGGAAGAATGGGAGTTAATGGAGCTGCGCAGACGCATACAGGACCTCCGCAAGCAGGCGAAGCTCAACCCTTCTGATATTGTGAAGATGGAGCTGGACTGCTCCGACAGGAAGTTTGCTGCAAAGTACGCCCGACAAATAGAGGAGGGCACCGGCACCATAATAGTTGCAGGAAAGGGAAAAATGGAGAAGGTGCTTGAGCGGGAATTCTACCTGAGTCTGGCTCCCGAAATAAAGAAGGCCGACCCAACAAAAAAGTGAAAGAAATGCGATTGGTCAAAATCACTTCGCCAGGAACAGCGACTTTGAACAATTTTCACAGATTTACTTAGAAGCATTCCCCCCGGACGAGAAACGGCCGCTGGCTGCTCAAGTACAAGTTTTGAAAAATCCAAAGTATACACTCTACTTACTCAAGGAAAACAGCCGGATGCCAACAAATCCTGAAGCCTGGAAATTCGGGCAAGAGAAGCTAAAGCCAAACAGCGAAACCATAGGGTTTATCGGCTTGTGGAAGTTTGGCAATTTTGGATTCATAGAGCACGTTGCAATCAGGAAAGACCTTAGGGAACGCGGCCTCGGGACCAAGCTAATGAAGAAGATTTTAGGAAGGAAAATGATGGTGCTCGAGACAGAGTCCCCGAAAATAAGGATTGCGAGAAGGAGGGTCAATTTCTACAACCGCAATGGTTTCAAACCTGTCCGAAAGCGAATTTGAAAAGATACGGGAAACTCTCTACCGGGAATTTACGGGCTTACACAACCTTTTGCCCTCGACATCAGCAGCAACAAATAAATGGGGAAAGGCTACTCCCTCGCAAACGTCTCCGCCACCAGCAGCGGGAAGAGGATTGTGGCGTCGCCGAAGACCTTCACGGAGTTCGCTTCCGGCAGGATTTTGCCCCAGCTCACTGCCTCCTCAGGAAGCGCTCCGGCATCGCTCCCGTCGAACTCCTGGGCGTTGTTGATGTACACTGCGAAATCCGCGCCGTTGCGGAACATGTTGGCGTTGAGGATGGAATGCTTGACCACACCGCTGCCGAGGAT
>SBBR01000007.1 GCA_005239615.1 archaeon | reverse complement strand
TTTGAGTTGATTGTGGTTTAACCGCAGCAATAAGAATTCCAGACCTGCCTTTTTTTTTAGGCGACTTTTTTGGACTTCGAGACAGGCCAGCTGTTGGAACTTTACAGGCACGTTTTCCCGGACTTCACGCACAACCACATGCTTGTGTACAGGGCACTGTGGAGAATAGAGCCGGTTACCGCGGAGCGGGTGATACTCGAGACAGGCCTTGGCCGCGCAACAGTGTTCAGGTCCCTCTCGGAGCTGATGCACGAGGGCCTTGTGAGGAAAAACGGGTCGAGGCCCGTCGGTTACCTTGCGCTTAATCCGCTGAAATCCTTCTCCCTTCACTCCCGGCGCGTCTCCATGAAACTCAGGAAAGGCAGGCTGAAAATCCAGGGCCTCATCGAGAACTCCTCCGGCCTGAGCGGAGAGCTTTACCTCGTGAAGAGTGACGGCGGCCAGCAAAGGCTCATAAGCAAGGAAACGAGGCAAGCTGTGCTGGATGAAAGTGAGCTAATCAGGCTCCGCAGGGCCATTGACACGCAGCTACAGGAGGTCGGCCAACTCAAGGTCAAGGCGTGGGAGTCATGGAGGTGAAGTTTCCTCCCGGCCGGCTGGCTTGCAGCATGTATCCACATTTTTACGCCGGAGTCAGCCGCCGAAGGCAACCTTCAGCCTATCCATGAATTCTTCGAAGGTGACAGCGGAGAAAGGCCTCATCAAAGCGGGTTTTGCACTGGCCTCGTTTACGAGCACGAACACTTCCCTAAACCTGCGACCGCCATGAATTTCTGGCAAGGTCCAATTCTGACCTTCTGCCTCGTAGTCAGCCACAATCACGCCGCACATTTCATAGGCGTCGCCGTTATTGGAGCCTGGCGAGTGGAAAATGATATCTGGTTGGCCCGGTTCACATGCCGCCCCGATTTTTGCCTGACCCTGCACCGAGACGCTGTCCGTGTATTTCCTTATTTCCTCCTCGACCAGCCTCAGGAGGGCAGCCTTTTCTGGGTCATGGGCCGCGTGGCCGTAGGGCGTCTGGTCTTGGTTTTGTTTTTGTGCTTTGCCTTCGACATTGGCGCAGTTATCATTGTCCTTGCCATCCTTGTCGCTGTATTCTCTCCAGCCCTGCGCCCTGAATCCAGAGATTTCCTCAGGCTTAGTCGTGACCATCCTGTATTCCTGCGGAGAGGCAACAACTTTCAGCGGTATATGGTCGTTCAGCGAGAACAGCAGACCCTCCCCTGGCATTGCTGTGAGGAGAAGGTTCCTCTCCTCCCTGTTGAGCTTGAACTTCTTCGCTAGGTCGTTTATCACGGCAGGCTCCTGCCTCGCAAGGAACTTCCACGCGGTGTTTGCGAGCACGGCCTTTCCCGCGCCCGTGTAAATGAGGTCCTCAGCTTCCTGCGTTATTATCACCACCGACAGCCCAAATTTCCTCGCTGTCTTAATGAGGCCGAAGATGTGCTCGGCTGTCTCGCCGAATTTCAGCAAGGACCATGCCTCATCGATGAGAAGCAGCTTCCTCTCACGGCTTGCCCTCATGGTCCTGTGCACATGGTCCATTATCAGGAACATCAGCGCCGGCTTCAGCTTTTCTTGCACTTCCGCAATGTTGAAGCACAGTACAGGCGAATCCATGCTCACGGTTGTGTCGGAATCGAGAAACCGGCAACCGCCTTTCACGAGTGGCCTGAGTCTCGCCTCGAGGTGCTCGAGCGAATACCTTTCCCCTGCCTTCGAGGCCTTCCTCGTGGCAATGACCTCTGCATACAGGTCCCTCATCATCGGCAACCTGCTATCAGCCCCCGCCACATCCTTATTGCTCCACAAGGCCTTCTTGCCCTTGCTTGAAATAACGGCTTTTTTCCTGTATAGCTTTGGAAGGGCGTTTGCGAGGAAAACCTCCTGCTCTGCTGTAATGCCCCCGAGCAGTATCCTGAGGAACTCGACGAGCATAGGCACCTTTTCCTCAACCTGCATTCCGTTCAGGTCAAATGGGTTTATGGCTGCAGTACCTTTCTCCCCGAAACCCACGACCTTGCCCCCAAATCTCCCAGCCATCTCTCTGTACTCGCCCTGTGGGTCTATAATCACGGTTTTGGTTCCCGCCAAAATGTTCCTTATCGCGAAGAGCTTTGCGGCGAAGCTCTTTCCACCGCCTGATGTCCCGAGTATCAGGCCGTTATGGTTGGGCAGGCCGTAGTGGTCTATCACGACAGGCACGCCGCTCGCCCTGTTGAAGCCTAGCATTATGCCGTCAGAGCCCGGGTCGAAGAATGCTGTGGTGAATGGGAAGCACGCGCTGAGGGCGTTCGAGGTTATATCCCTTCCAATGCCGAGCCTGTCCTCCTGCAGCGGCAGCATCGACTTCAGGGCCTCGGCCATCCTGAGGAACGGGATTTTAGGTATAATCATAATGGAGTTCAGGTCGGAGAGGACCTTGCTGCAGAGCTTCTCAAGGTTTTCCTTGCTGAAGGCGCGTGCGTTGAGGTAGAGTGAAGCCCTGAAGAGCTTCTCCTCGCCCTTCTGCAGCCTCTCGAGGACCTTCAGGGTGTCGTCGCGCTGTATCCTCAGCGAGGGGCTTGGAATGCCATTCGCCTGCGCCGAGAGGAGGTCGGCCTCCTGCTTAATGAGCTCGTGATTGAGGCGCGTAAGCACAGCATCTACTGCAGATGGCGCTATGTGCATGCTCATATCAAAGTTCCCGCTGCTGGACACAATTCTGTCCAGCCATCCCTCCCTAATAGTGCGTGGGTAGCCGACAGCCATCACTATCCTGTTGAGCTCGCCGTTGAGCTGCACAAAATCGGGGCTGTTCTTCATGAACGATGGCCTTAGGAGCTCGTGCAGGCCAGTGCCTTTGTATGCCTGTGCCGAGCTCGGCGCTGCACGCTTCATTAGAAAAGCCTCCAAAATACCGCTAAACCCCGCCACACGAACCTCTCCGCAATAACCCTGGTCAGATTGTTAGTCAGAACTGAAATCAGGCGGGGAAGGCTGGGAAGCGACCTGAACCATCACTGGCTCGTTATTCCCGCCTTCCAATGAACTTACGCTTGCAAAGTAATCCTGCTTCGCGTCGAGGCAGCAGTCGAAGTACCCTCCAAGCAGCGCGGCAAGCTCCTGCGTTGAGAGGCGCTTCGTGAAGAGGTTGCAGTTCCGCAACTTTTCCTGGCACGCCCTGACCCTCGCGTCAAGGCTTTTTGCCACGCTTTCAATCTCCGTTCTGCCCACAGGTCCCGGCCACGCCACTACCTTATGTCCTGCCGGCACAACCACGTAAAACATCCTGTTCTTCGCTTCCTTT
>SBBR01000010.1 GCA_005239615.1 archaeon | reverse complement strand
ACACGATTACAGGAAAAGAATAAAAAAAACAAGCAAGGAAGAAATCATGAAATCGTGCAAAGATTATGTACACCTTTTCGTGCAAACATTAAGTACACCCTACGAGTTTATTGTTCCGCGGTCGTATGCGATTGGCTCCTTTTCACTGTCTGTGCATTCTGATGTGTTTCCGCTTTCGGGCCTGCTTTCTGCTATCACTTCGTCAATGGTTTCTGATGTTCCAGGCTCTCCTATCGCTTTTGGGCTTTGCGTGAGCTTTTGTGGCTCGGTTTCGCCTGCAGATTCGGCTGCTGAGCTTGGTATTCCTATTACCTGTTGTGTTTCGGGGATTGTGGTCGGCCTGTATTGCGGTTCGGGGTTGTGTGAGAGTGTCTCCTGTTCCAGGCGTTGCTGTGCCGCTTGCCTCTTCTGAAATGTTTGGGCTTGCCGTCGGCTGTGACGGTGAAGGCGTTGGTGTTGTGCCTGCGCAGTCCTGCGGGCATGTCAGGGAGTTTTCAAGGGGCTTTTCGCAGGTAGTATTGCCGCAAACAGGCTCTTGTGGCGTTGAACATCCACTTAGGAATATGAGCAATTTTCGGCTTTTTCTACCATTACTTTGAGGAACTGGTTGAACAGCTTCATGTCCACGCCTTCTTTCCGTAGGTCATCGGCGTTGTCGAGCGCGGCCTGCATGAAGTCCATGACCTTATCCTTGGCGTGCTTTTCCACCTCAAGAGCCGCTTGGGTGGTGAGGGCCCTTTCAAGTCTTGCCGACGAATTGTAAATCTCTACTTCAAGTGTCATTGGTCATCGTCTCCTCTTAGTTCAAAACAAACAGAGGAAACCTACGGATTACATAGGCATATTACCTATGGGTAACATAGGTTTAAAAAGCCGTAGGGGGCTAACCCAAAAATGATACGTCCCCCCTCCCGGACTTGCACCGGGGATCTTCCGGTAACCGCTCTTGCGATTAACGCCATTGCAATGAATTGGCGCTCGCGGCAATTATGAGCCGCAAACACCCGTTGCCCGCAAAGAAAACTTTCCGGTTTTCTTTTTTGAACCCCGGGGCCTTTTTTCTTTTTCCAAAAGAAAAAAGGGGCCGAACTACAGCCGGACGCATTAGCTGCTATGCTAAGGGGGGTCTGGCCAGAAGTGTATGACTTATTTACGCCTTGATTTCTTTTTAAGGGTTACTCCAAGCCCCGACGCCGACTTTTTTTGTGTTGTTGGCGATGCAGGTTCCGGGGCCTCGAATTGATTTGTGCTGGAGGGCCTTGCCAGTTTCTCATAAAGCGTCGGGTAGATGAGGCTTGCCCACGCGCCGGCGATAAAGTATGCCTCCGGTTCCAGCCCTATTGACATTCCGGTGTATACAATCGCGCCGAAAACCGCAAAGCCGACTATTACCTTGGCCCAGAGGCTCTTCCCTGCGAGCTTCGTCGAGTTCATGTCCATTAGCTTGAAGGCAAACGCTCCCGCAAAGAAGCCGAGCAGCCCGCTTCCCATGCCGAGCGGCCTGAAGAGCAGGGATACCGCCAGCCCAAGCGCCACCGAGGACACAAGGCCGACTTCTCCGATGATTTTCTTCTGGCTGAAGGTGGTGTTCTCAAAGCCCTTCTCGAGACCGTGTAGCCCTCTCCCGATGACGAACCCGAACGACGCCCCGACAATCACGTCGCCTATGAAGTGCACGCCGAGGTAGACCCTCGACACCATCACGAGCCCCACAACAAGGATGCCGAGGAGCCTCGCGTGGCCGGAGAACTTCTCCCAGTAGAAACCGAATATTCCTGTAATGGTCGTGGCGTGGCCTGAGGGGAAAGAGAGGTTTGAATCTAGGTCTCCCGCAATCACTCTGTATTCCTCCGGCGATGGCCTTATCCTTCCCGTCACGTCCTTGAGGATGCCGACGATGGCCGAGGCAAAGAGTATCACTGTGGCTATCGAGAGCGCCCTCTTCTCGTCGCCCTTCCAATAGAGGAACACCGCTAGGAGGAACCAAAGGCCGGGGTTGCCGAGGCCTGTGATAATAGAAAAGAAGTAGTCGAGGGACGGGTTTGCAATGGACTGAATGAGGTGCCCTGCAGCGGTTTCAAACGGCAACGGCTGCTGGAGTATTTGCTGGAGCATTATTCCACTTTCTTTTTCATTAGCCTCTTCATTCCCGGAATCTCGATTGAGGTGTAATCCACGGCAAGGCCGCATTCCTTCAGCACCTTCCTCATGGCGTAGACCCTGCAGAACTGCTCTAGCTCCTTCTGCTCGCCCTTTTGGTATTGTGCCAGCTCTGTGATTTCCTTCATCACCGCATCGACCTTGCGGGAGCCTACTTCCTCGATGGCCTTTGCGGTGTCCTTCTTCCCGAGGCCGAGCTCCGCAATCGCCGCATCCACCTTATCAAGCGCCACTACCTTGCGAAGGTTAGCCTCTATTTTGGTGTCGAGGCTCGTGCCAAGGCTTGCGAGGAATTCCATTACAGTGCGCGGGTCGGTCGCCGGCTCTACCTTGAGCTTCTTAATAGCGACCCAGTCATCGTAGTTCGCGATGAAGTTGATGTACTTCTCGTCTCCTATAATCCCACCTTCAGAATAAACGCACCCAAAAAATATAATACTTCACTTTTCCAGCGGCCGCATTCCCTTCCCAAGACGTCCTTGGCAACATGGTACAAGACCGGAAGTCCCGCAATGCCGCATTCATGCAAAACATGGAGAATCAAGCCCGGGGCCTGTGGACTGTGATGAAGCAGGCGATTGGGAGAGGGGGGAATTTTTATGTGTGGGCAGTGCTGCTGTGTTGCATAACTCGATAGGCTTGTGAGCCTGTTGGCTCAATTTTCTCTTTTTCAGAGTAGTTGGTTGTAGAGTTGTGTTTTGAACAGCATTTCGTGCTGCATGTTCTGGTATTTTCTGGCTGTTACGTATGTGCCGAATCTCCTGTCCAGAACCGAGAAGACGGTTTCTACTATCCAGCGCAGCCCGTATTTGTGTTTTTTCTTCCATTTTTTGCGGTCTGCGAGCTGTTCTCTTGCATGGATAGTTCTGATCGGCTCTGGCCTGTTTCTGTGAATAAAATCCCGGGGCGGTGGATCCGTGATAGCGTTATCATCTATGCGAATCACCGGGTCTATTCCAACTCTAGCAAGCATTTCAAAATTCTCGTAAGTATCGTACCCTCCATCAGCTAGTGCACGCCTGATTTTTTTGCCTGTATTCTGCACTGTTTGGGTGAGGAGGGGTTTGAACATCGTGTTGTCGCCAACATCTTCTCGGGTTACTTCTATTGCGGTTATTTCCTGTGTTTTGACGTTCACTCCGATGTGTATTTTGAGAAATCCTTTGCACTCGGTTATTTTTCCTTTCCTGTGGATTTTTCTCATCCACTCCCCACGATTAGTCACGCTGATGCCGGAACCATCAAAGGCTATCACGAGTTCCTTGTTATCCAGGGTTTGTTTTGGCCGTATTTTCACCGGAAGCTTGTTGAAACGCCGGTTTATCTACGTGTAACACGGAACCTTGAGTTCAGGAACTTGCTTGGCGATTGTATCCAAAAAGCCCTGGGTTTGCCGAAACTGCAAGCGAAACATGCAACGCACTGTTCCGGCATACCGTATCAAAGAGTCAGGGAACTCGAACCTTGCCCCTTCTTTACCCTCATTCATTAAGGCAAGCTCTTCCTTTCGATTCTCCAAAAACCGCAAATCGACCCAAATAGTACCCTGCGCTATAAGCCGGTTATTTATTTTCTTCCAATCCCTTTTCATCGAAAATCCCTGTTCCTCCCCAAGATGAACAGGATTTTCATCTACTTAAAAACAGCTAGTCATGCAACACAGCATGTTATGCAACACAGCACTAACACCCAAAAAACCGCCATCCTTTTTAAATCAGCTTAACCTGCCCCTAGTACAAAGCCATCGGCAACCAAGAAAGGCCCCCATTCATGTACAGGCGTGCTCCAAAGTTATGGACAAGCGGATACTGCGATATTTGCCCCTGTCTCCGGACCATTGTGGATTGGCCGCGCATCCATTAAAAAACACTTTCTATCCGAATATCCCCCAATCCAATCGATTCAATTGCTTTTCGGGGGTTGCATACTTGGCTTCGCTTGGTCCAGAGCTGCTGCTCGGCATCGTTCTTGGAGTGATGTTTGTAGGAGGCCTCTGCCTGCTTTTCCTCATGGCAATAATGTTCAAGCTCCTTGATAAGAGGCTCTGCAGGAAAACCGACGGCTTCTCCCAGAAGACCGACGAGCTCGCGAAGGCAATAGAGCAGGTCAATAAGGCGCGCTCCACCGACTCCAAGGAGATGAAGGAAAGGCTCTCAGCCCTGGAGGAGAAGGTAGAGCTGCTCGCGAAGCCGCACTCAAAGGAAAAAGAGGTCGAGCTCGAGAAGGTCTTCGTGAAGAAGAAATAATGCTCTCCCCGCATCGGCGGGACTTTTTGCAAACAACAAACCACCACGTGACCACACGCACCCTGCCAGTCCTCCAGAACGGTCGCGGCATCTTTGGGGAGTTGGACATTTTTTATTCCGAATAAGTATGTCGGATAAGCCTCCGGTGGAAGTTCTTTTCCGGAGAGAAGTCTTCAATAGGTTTTCATAGATTGCCTACTACTTCTATGCCCTAACTACTATTTAAGGCTTTTGTTTGGATTTTTTCTTTCTGGCCAGGAGAATTAGGGTTATTTTTTTGCCTTCTTTATCAGGTTCTGTATGACATCATCGTAGGTGTCGCCCTTGCTCCCGAATTCCTTGAGCGCTTCCCTTGTTTCCGGGCGAATCTGTATCGTCGTGAACTTGGCGTTGAAAGGCATGACAGTCACCTATAATGAACATAGGTGTTTATATAGGTTTGTTTTTAGAGGCCCCCTCATCTTAAATGTCCGTAACGGCTGTCAGATTTCAACGCCTCAATTGCGGCTAGCTTTTTCCTGCGCTACCCATTTGTAATGCCTCCAATTCTTCCATTGCTTTTAGGAATTTTTTGATTGTGTTCACTGTCACTGTGTCGTGTTGGGTTTCTTTTTTCGAGAGGGCTTGGGGCGTTTCGCCCATTTTCTTTGCCATTGTTTTCTGGAGTATGCCTTTTTGTTCCCTGATTCTCTTGAGCTCCAGCCCGGGTTTCTCCGAGAAAATTATTTCCTCGCACAGCCTCGCCTTGTCCACGTTTTTCCCTCCGCTCACCTATAAACCGCCATTGCATACTCTTTCTTTGCGTCCAGTTTCTCCGCGTAAACGTTGAGGCTCCTGATTACCTGCTCGGCTTCTCTTGCCTCTTTTACCAGGGCCTTGTTCTTGAAGTCAAATAGCTT
>SBBR01000024.1 GCA_005239615.1 archaeon | reverse complement strand
TTGTCAGTTGCTTCTTGGCCGATTTCAGAGGCGAGTTTTTGCGTTACTCTATCGCCTTTTGCCGCTACTTCCTCCGCGCGAAAACCGAGCATTGCAAGCCACCTATCGGCGTCAGTGGAGTCCGGGGAAAGTTTTGTCAGGCGAACAGCAAAATCCTGCGCTGGCTCATAAAGCAATAAGCCACCATAAGTAAAATTCGTTAAAAGAAACAATATAATTGCCGTAAAAAGGAGTTTCATCATTTTGATTCCTTTTACTTCTTCAGTCACCATTTTCATATATTACACCTCATCAATTCCGTTCCACACTTTCAGCCAACCCACTCAAGATCTGCTATGAACAAGGTTCCTTCTGTTGAAATCACATCTCCGACCTTAAAATTTCCTAAAATTTTTGGGCCGAGACTCATAAGCAGGTCAGTTCCGCATTGGACAAGAATCGGTGTGCTTAGTGTTACTTTATTTTTGGTATAAATTTCTTTAATTCGCCCAACAAAACGATAGTATTCCCTGCCCTTGACTAGACTTATTTCTGGTCTGTAGGCCTCTTTTTCTTTTTTTACCTCTTTTGTATGGTCAATCCATATAGTTGCCATTGCGAATTTTCCTTCATGGCTTTTAAGCTCTTCTTGATTCTTCACGATATTGGAGCTGAAATAATATGTTTCCGCATAGAGTAAACGTCCGTTTACTTCTATCTCTAAATCTGTTTCTAACCATTGCCCATAACTACCGCCTGTTTTTATTATTTTTATAACTTTGAATTTTGTCTTTTTCATAAGATGCCACCTCTAGCCTGGAACTATGGTTCCTATGCCTTCATAACTATCCGCTCTTAGCCAAACTTCAAAGTATCTCATTTCCCCATTTTTAGATGGAAATGACTTTCTGATTTTTGTAGGTTCAAATTTTTCACCACTTTTTATTGTTTCTTGAATTGCTTTCATGATATCCTCATTATTTTTCATTGAATCTGGAAACGCCTCTAACACTTGCTGCGCTCTTGTGGTAGAGTGCCCTGGTCTTATATGGATAAATATATGATCATGTCCCCATGCTTCTGGCACGCCTTTCTTCAAAACGGCAGTATTTCTTATTGGGGGCTCATTTCCAATAATAATCGAAGTATCCTTTGATTTCATTAGTCTTACAACTCTATGTTCATTTGCGAGTTCAAACGGGTCTGTTCCGAAACCAGTTTTTTGGATGGCTTTTGTATAATCAGACGCCCTGTACATCATTTCGTCGGTTGTTTCAATCGCATTCCTGGCTATCCCTTTGTTTGTAATCTCTGCTATGTTGTTGCCGTATTTTGTGGAGATTCTTTCAGCAATATCCAAATACCCACTGTCCGCGGCTTTCGCCAGGCCTTCGACTGCTTCGTCACCCCACTCCGCAAGCGCTTTCTTCCCGAATTCGGAGTTGAGCAACCTGCTCATCGCCCTGTCGGTTGCTTCCTGGCCTATTTCGGAAATGAGTCCCTCTTTTATGATGCTGGTCTTGGCTGCAAGTGGTTCTGCATTTACTGCGCTGACCAAGATAGCATTCAGCAAAAAAACAAACAAAAAGAACACGGAGAGGCGCTTGCACATTTATTTACCCACTTCCTTTGGCATGTATTCGCCTAAACCAAAATGCTTGGAGATTTTTTCTTGACACGCAATTGTATTCCATTCTTCAAAATATTTAGTTTTCTCAGTCGGATATGGCGCAGGCCCACTCATAAGAAGAATCCCCCCATCTGACAGCTCTTCCACCTTGTATGCCGGAGCAGAAAGAATCTTCTCCCGTCCGAATTTCTTGGCCAAATTTCTCCCGAAGAAGGTGAGCCAAGTGATGTGCCTTGGGTTGGTCGGCATAGTGCCTAGTATACTATTGTCAGAACTCAAGAGAGTCATGCCAAAAAGCGGGTTTATCGCGCTGTACACGACTTTTGAATCTTTAATAAAATTGTTGATGTTGAAAGTCTTTTCTTTATTAGTTTCGGATGACTGTTCAGGCCCACAATACAAATTAGAACTCCTGGTTCCCACAACAATTACTGCTTTGTCAGCCTGGATGCTTGGGTACCATCTATTTATACGGTCGTCATTTCTATCATAGACTTTCCATACTGAAGGTACAAATGATAAAGGCAATCGTAGGCCATCACCGTTTTCCCCTGAGTAAAAGTGATTATATATTTGTTCTTCCAACCATTTTGCAATATTCTTCCCTTTTAACTCATCTTTATGTGCTTCCAGAAGCGAGTATGCTATCCTGATACACAGCTCTTTGGTAAAAGCTTCTTTTTCTATAATAAAAGTCTGTTCATATTCGTCTCCCATGTCATGCCCCCTCGACTACAGTTATGCCTAACCTGTCTGCTACTGCTTTATAGTTATCAGCAAATTTTTGTCCGAGTGGGGATACTAGTCTGGCCTCATCCACGACCCCATTTTTTACCATTTGCGCAAGACGGTAAAGTTGTTCCTCTCTTTCATTACTCAATCTTATTAACCCTGAGGTGGCCGATTTCACTTCCTCCACAATTTTTTTTGTCTTTCCATCAAACGTAAAATCATACAGTATGTCCACGTCAAATTGTTTTGTTAACTGGTCGCCCCTCCATTCATAAGTTATAACTTCAGTATGTTCTGTTTCCTTTACTACTGTATTGGCCTGCCTTTTCAACGAAGAAACTCTCTTTGTTTGGAAAAAGAGGCCAAGATCGCCTTGTGCAACCATTTCTGTACGCAATTTTTCCGCTCCTTTTATGTCTTTGATGTCGTCTGCATAGGCCATTGCTTCTTTGAGCGAGTATCCTTTGTTTGCAATGTTCTCCGCGAAGCGCTCGACAGTAACAGGCTCGTGCCTTTGGTAAACCTCGGCCAGTTGTTGCAACTGCCCTTCATCAAATGTTTCCATGGCCTCTTTGCCATACTTGGAGTTGAGCATCCTGCTGAATGCTTTGTCGGCTTCTTCTGCTCCCACTTTGGATGCCAATTTACTGTAAACATTTTTCCCTTTAGGAATCAGCGACTCAGCACGCGAACCAAACTGGAACCAGAAATTATCCGCATCTTCGTTCTTTGTAAACCATTTTAGCGATTGCGCCACAAAGTCCTGCGCCTCGTTTGAGGTCCACTTCAGGACAGGAGTTTTGAACAGCTTGAGTGCCTCGGCCGTTTTTCCGCCAAATTTTTCGCCGATGCGGACAAATGCAAGGTAAACTTTCTCAGCGAGTTCGCCGGCTTTGCCGCCTATTTTAATTCCCTTGATGACACCCGCGACTTCACCAACACCAATATAGAGCGTTGCCAACTGCTCAACCACATAGCCCGAAACATAGCCGTCAAGGAAGCCAAACTGGAAAGCGACATACTTGTCTGTGCCGGTGCTGTAAGTGTTCCATTTCTTTCCTTCCTTGAGTATGGTAATGGTGGTACTTTTGAGCGTCTCGTCCACGTGGCCGAACGCGTTTTTCAGGCCGTTATAGACGTTTTCGGCAATGGCTGGAAGTTCAGAAGGATGCCAAGCCGCCCACCACATGCCGCTTAGGACCTGGCCCGCAAGACCGGGAATTCCAATAATAATCTGTATGTCGTCCTTTATTCCACCAAACGCGCCGTTAGGCAAGCCTATGAAGAACCCTTGGCAATTGGCACCGACATTTGCCAGGTCAATAAAGCCGTTCTCGCGTACGGACAGCACAACTACTGTGCCGTCCGATGACTCGTAAGCCTCTGTACTTACGCTATTCCTGAAGAACTCTTTCACTGTGAGGACACTTGTCTTCATGCTCGAGGCAGAGACTCCCGTGCCCTCAAGCGCCTTTTGCACTGCAGTCCTGTCGCTGGAGGCAACAGAAACGAGTTTCTGGTAATTCATAGCCTTGAGGTTCTCGACAAGCCTCTGCTTTTGGGCCACGGAAAACGGCCCTATGTGGCCGCTTAATAATTTCGTGCAGGTCGCATTGCCGTAATTGACCGCCAATTTCGTCACAAGGCTACTCGAGGGGTCTCTCGGGTCGCTCCCCACAGCTTCTTCCTCGCTTTTCGTGAGGCCGTCGCCGTCAGAATCCGTGTCGCAGTTGCAGCCGTAATTCAGGCTCTTGGAGCCGCTGAAGGGGCCTTCGGTCGACGCGCAGTACCCGCCGTCGGGGCACCTTGCTTCCACCCTGTGGCTGCCGGCAGAGGTGGAGACAGTTTTCCTTCCGGAATAATCGGTGTAGCCTTCCAGGGTTCCGTCAAGGTAGATGCTTGCCCCGGTTATGCTCGTGCCATCCGTGTTGGTGACAGACACGTAAATTGTCGCAAGCTGCTGGTTGACACCTACAGTTTTGCTCGCGCTCGCGCTGTTGTAGCCGCTCTTGCCTGCAGTCACACTGAAAGTCTGCGAGCCTGTCTTAGAGGCAGTGGTGGTGTAAGTATAGGAACCGCTTGAGAGTGAGCGTGAAAACGCCCTGTCGAGGAACGGGTCGTAAATGGAGAGGCTTGCGCTGTCGACAAGGCTGCCGAGGCCGTCCCTCACAGTGATGCCGAGGTTGACCGTGTCGTTGAGTGTGTAGGAACTGTCCGAGCTTATGTTCACTGAAAGGTTCTGCGACTGTGTGCAGACTCCGCAGCTGAACGAGAGCGAACTGGTTGCGCCATCGGAGCTTATCGAGGTCCCCTTGGTGTCGCAGTAGATTCCGTTGGCGCAGTAAACAGCAACGCTATGGTTGCGGCCGCAGCTCTGGTCGGAAATCCCGAGAGAAGCGTTCCCGCTGGAGTCAGAATCTGTTTTGTGCGAGCCGTCGAGGTAAACTTTTGCGCCGGGAATGGCGTTGGACGAGGCATCGCGCACGCCGACATTTATGGTGCCTCCGCAGGTCGTGGTGCAGCTCTGTGGGATATTTACGTTCACAGAGTTGGACGCTGAGGAGCTTCCGCCGCCTGTGCAGGTACCATTCAATTGCGTTTCTGCCCTGTAAGTGCCTGGTTTCCATGGCCCGTTCGGCGTCCAAGTAACGGTCCAGACAACCTCTTTTCCGGGGTCGGTTGAATAGGAGTTAGAGCCAGAGCCAGATATGTTGTTTGAAGAATCGTACAGGTAAAATTTTGCTTCATGCGGGTATACCCTTGTCCCAGTGTTCAGGAACTTGTGCTTTACTATTATGGGGCTCGTGCACAGGCCGTCCTGCACAACCCAAGCTGAATCGCCCTTTATTTCGCACCGCTCGCACGGGGCATTTGGAACGCTTGGGTAAGCGTATGAATAGGACGTTTTTGCCCTGCCATCAGGATATGTGCCGATGGCCCACGTTTTCATGGTGTACCTTCCGGGTTTTGGCCAGCCACCAGCCTTGGCTGACAGCTTCACCCACCATGTTTCGCTTTTGCCAGGGCCTAGTTCATGCACTCCGTCGCCATTCTGGCCCGATTCCACAAGATTTCCGACAGGGTCTCTGAGTTCGTAGTAGAAACGGTAAGAAAACTTGTACAATTTGCTGGTATTGTTGAACCGGTGCCCATCCGTGAAAATTTCCCCGTCACACGAGTAGCTTTCCTTGTCAGGATTGCCATCGTACCCATTAATTTCATCGCCTGAGCATGAAGCTGGCACGTTAAGGTTTGCTGTAGTCGTAACCGTTTTC
>SBBR01000074.1 GCA_005239615.1 archaeon | reverse complement strand
TTAATATTTTGCAGCAACCAATCTCTTCTCATGCGCAAAAAACGCAAAACCTCCAGGGCAAAAGCGCCCAGCGCCGGCAGGGCAGATGCCACTAGTAGGGGGCTCGGACCGCTTATGGGAAAAACCATTGCGGTGCTCGGCTTCGGCTCGCAGGGAGAGGCGCAGTGCCTCAACATGCGCGACTCGGGCCTCAATGTTATTGTCGGCCTTAGAAAAGGAAGCCGCAGCCGGCAAAGGGCCAAGGCAGCAGGCTTCAAGGTTTTTGAGACGGCTGAGGCCGCGAAGCACGGGGACATCGTGCATGTTCTGGTTCCTGACGAGATGCACGCCGAAGTGTATGCGCACGACATCGAAAAAAACCTCTCCCCCGGAAAAACCCTCTCGTTCTCGCACGGCTTCAGCATAACCTTTGGCCTCATAAAGCCCCCGAAAAATGTCGACGTTATCCTCGTGTCCCCAAAGGCGCCGGGAAAGGCCCTGCGGGAAAAATTTGTTGAGGACCGCAGCGCAAGGCCGGAAAACCTTGGAGAAGGTGCATTTGAAATCAGTGTCGTGCCGGGTGTTTTTGCCGTGGCCCAGGACTACACAGGGAATGCGAAAAAAACCGCACTCGCCCTGGCAAAGGCAATAGGCCTCGGAGGGTGGAATAGGGGCATTGGCGCGGCTGCAGGCATTGGGCTTGTCCGGGCAAACGGGTTCGGAGGGCGTCGCGCAGGAATAGTTGTGGGCAGAGGGATTGATGAGTGCACTTTCGATGAGGAAACGCACGTGAACCTCTTCGCAGAGCAGGCGGTGCTGTGCGGCGGGCTCTCGGAACTCGTGAAGGCGGGCTATGAAACCCTTGTTAAGGCCGGTTATCCTCGCGGGCTTGCGTACGCGGAAATCGTGAAGCAAATCGGGCTGCTTGGCCGCCTCATAAGCGAAGGAGGAATGGAGCACATGTGGAGCGAAGTCTCAAACACCGCTGAATATGGTGGCAGGACGCGCGGGAAAAGGGTTATAGGAAAGGCTTCGCGCAGGGAGATGAAAAGGATTCTCGCGGAAATACGGTGCGGGAAATTCGCGGCCGAGTGGATGGCTGAATATTGTGGAGGGGGGCGAAAGCTTGCTGGAATGAGGGCCGCAGCAATAAAGAAAAAAATTCGGAGGCTGCGCAGCCCACCGAAAAAACGCGCATCGAGTGGAAAAGGCGCAGCCTGAAAAACCGCAAAATCCGACACCCTGGCCTGCTATAATTTGATATAATTAATAACCCGACCATAGACAAAATAGGCAAACAGGCATCAAAAAACCGAAGGCTCGGACATGGCAGGAATGATGGATTGGGAAGTGAAGAGGCTCAGGGAAATAGCCTATGGCCTGCGGAAGGACATCCTTGAGATGACCACCATTGCCGGCTCAGGGCACCCTACAAGCAGCCTCTCGTGCATCGACATCCTCACGGCCCTTTACTTCCATGAGATGAGGCACGACCCGAAAAACCCTGAATGGCCTGAGAGGGACAGGTTCATACTCAGCAAGGGGCATGCCGCACCAGCGATTTACGCGTGCCTTGCCAGTGCCGGTTACTTTCCCCGCGAGGAACTCAAAAAGCTGAGGAAAATCAACTCAATGCTGCAGGGCCACCCGGACAGTGTGAAAACGCCCGGTATTGAAATCGCGACTGGCAGCCTCGGCACAGGCCTAAGCGTGGGCAACGGCATGGCTTGGGCGGGGAAAATGGACAGGAAGAAATACCGTGTATTTGTGATGTTCGGAGACGGCGAGCTGCAGGAAGGCCAGTGCTGGGAATCTATGTGGACCACAACACAATTCGGCCTCAACAACGTCACGCTCATAATAGACAGGAACGGCCTGCAGAACGACGGCTGGGTGAAGGAAACAAAGGACCCGGAGCCGCTGCAAAAAAAGCTCGAGGCCTTCAACTGGAAGGTCGTCAAAATCAACGGCCACAGGTTCGAGGAAATACTTCCAGCGTTGCAGAAGGCACACAAATCAAGGAAGCCTGTATGCATCATCGCGAAGACAGTGAAGGGCAAGGGAGTGAAGTTCATCGAGAACAATCCAGATTTGCACGGAAAGGCGCTCACGCCTGAACAATACCAAGAGGCCCTAAAGGTGCTCAGATGACCTTATATTTATGCCCCGTTGAAAACGGGACGACGTATGCGAACCCAACCTACGCAATGGTTGCGACGGAACAATACCAAGAGGCCCTAAAGGTGTTGAAGCCATGACGCGCGAAAATTACAACAACGCCTTGGCAAAAGGGCGGGGGCTTCGATGCCCTCGGCTGGATTGAGTGGTGGAAATGGCATTGCAAAACTACAAACCGGGCGACAGGACAGCCACGCGTGATGCATATGGGGACGCGCTCGAGCTGCTTGGCGAAAAGCACAAGGACATCGTGGCACTGGACGCGGACCTCGCGAAAAGCACCAAATCCATAGTGTTCGGCAGGAAGTTCCAGCAGCGCTTCAGGTACATCGGCATCTGCGAGGCGGACATGGTGTCTATGGCGGCAGGCCTCGCACGCTGCGGCAAGGTGCCATTCGTGAGCTCCTTCGCGTGCTTTCTTCTCAACCGCTCGCTCGACCAGCTCAAAATCAGCGTGTGCTACTCCAAAACCAATGTCAAGCTCGTTGGCAGCCATGGCGGGATTTCCACGGGCGATGACGGCCCTACAGGCCAGTCGGTGTTCGATATCGCCGTTGCACGCGCAATCCCGAACCTTAATGTGCTCGTGCCAGCGGATTATTATGAAACTGCAGCATGCACCAATGCCATGTACGAAAATCAAGGCCCGTTTTTCATGAGGACGTGTAGGGAAATAACTGATGTGCTGACAGAGGGTGTGCCGGATTTCAAATTGGGAAAGGCCACTGTCCTGCGCGATGGGAGGGACGCTTCCATAATGGCCTGCGGCGCGCTTGTCCCGGAAGCGCTCAGGGCCGCGAAATCGCTTGAGGGCATGGGAATCTCGGTTTCGGTCCTGGACTGCGCCTCGGTAAAGCCGTTTGACTCAAAAGCCGTGGAGAAGGAGGCGCAGAAAGGCCTCATCGTGACTGCGGAAGACGGCGTCATACAGGGCGGGTTGGGCGGCGCAGTTGCTGAAGTGGTGGCTGAAATTAATGGCGACTGCAGGGTGCTGAGGGTTGGACTTGACAACACCTTCGCGGAATCAGGGAAGGCAAGCCAGCTGCTCGCCAAGTACGGCATGGACGCCGCTGCAATCGCGAAGAAGGTGACGATAGGGCTGAACCAGAACAGGATGTAGACCGGTGCAACCCGCACACAAAACCACCCCACACAGTCTATGCCGGCCTATGCGTTGTTCCGCCCCAGAACCGCGCTCTTCGGGGGTGTTTACTGCCCACAATGCCTTTTATTCTGGTCCTGTTCAATTTACGGTAATGCACCTCACCATCTGCCGCCACGGCGAGACAGACTTCAATGTGCAACACAGGCTGCAGGGCTGGATGGAAACCTCCATCAACGCGCACGGGAGGAGGCAGGCGAAGCTGCTCGCAAAAAGGCTTGGGAAGGAAGAGTTCGACTACGCTTTCTGCTCGCCGCTCAGGCGCACTAGAGAGACATTTGCCGAGGTCATGAAGTGCCACAAGGAGGTGCCTGTGCAGTTCCGCGACGAGCTGCGCGAAATACATCTTGGTATCTACACAGGTATGGACAGGCAGGGAATAGACAGGAAGTATCCTGGGCACTGGTCCACAAGGGTCGACAATAAGTATGATTTCCACCATGAGGGGGGCGAGAGCTACAAGAGCGTTGATGTAGGAAGGGTGGAATCGCTTTTGCAGGAATTCCGTGAAAAGTATTCCAGCAGGCGCGTGCTTGTGATGACGCATCAGGGCACGGCAAAGCTTCTTATCGGAAGCATGCTCGGCATCCCCCCTGATGAAAAAATGCGCCTCGACATGCCGAATGACTGCATTTACTTTATAGAGTACAAGCCGCACAAAACAGAAGTTAAGTATGAATTGCTCGAGAGCGGCAAAAAGGGCGATGGAATCCTGAAGCAGTAGGCAGTTTTAGACGGGCAGAGCAAGGCCTACTCAATCGCAGATGGGACAACCGTCGCATCGAACCGGCAAAAGGGTTCCGGTGGACCTCTCCGCCGTTGTGCAAATGTACCTGAACATTATTTAAAGCACGGAAACATACTTTCTATACCTTAATTCTCGTGAGCGTGGCAGGATGGCGCCGATGCAGGAGCACAGCGAAGTGGTGTGCGAGGTCTGCAGGGCGCAGCTAGGCAAGATTGCCCGCGCGAGGCAGCTCACCGATTTGGAGCTTTCCATACTCAACCAGCCCAAGAGAGAAATAAACATCAACATCCCGCTGCGCATGGATGACGGGAGCGTGCGGATTTTCCCTTCCTACAGGGTGCAGTACAACGATAGCCGCGGCCCGTTCAAGGGCGGCATCAGGTTCCACCCCAACGTGAAAAGGGATGAAGTCAAGGAACTCGCTTTCCTCATGGCGCTCAAGTGCAGCCTAACTGGAATACCTTTCGGCGGCGGCAAGGGAGGCGTGAAGGTAGACCCAAAGCAGCTCAGTGAGAGGGAACTGCAGAGGCTGAGCAGAGCCTACATTAGGGAGTACGCTGATTTCATCGGGCCTTTCAAAGATATTCCTGCACCGGATGTGAACACCAACCCCAAAATCATTGGCTGGATGCTGGACGAGTACGAGAAGATAAAAGGGGTTAAGGCGCCGGCGGTCATCACTGGCAAACCTTTAGCGCTGGGAGGCAGCGAAGGAAGGCTTTACTCGACCTCGCTTGGAGGGGCGATAGTCTTGAGGGAATACCTGAAAACCATTGGAAAGAACGGAAAAGACGTTACGGTCGCGATACAGGGCTTCGGGAATGTGGGTTCGCACCTCGCCAAAATCCTGCACGACTGGGGCTTCAAAATTGTGGCAGTGTCGGACTCCCATGGCGGGGTATACAACCCGAAGGGCATTGACACAAAAAAAATACTTGATGAGGCATGGTCTGGAAAGAAGCTCCACCAGGCGGTCTCACACGGCAAGGCAATAACGAATGAGGAACTCCTTGAGCTGGATGTGGAGGTTCTTGTGCCGGCCGCGGTGGAGAACGTCATCAACTCCATCAACATGAAGAAAATAAGGGCCAGGGTTATACTAGAGATGGCCAACGGCCCGCTCACTGTTGAGGCCGACGAGCACCTCGAGAAGAATGGCACGATGGTGCTGCCAGACATACTCGCGAATTCGGGGGGAGTGGTGGTGAGCTACTTCGAGTGGGTGCAGAACCTCTCAGGCCACTACTGGAGCGAGGAAGAGGTCAACGCCAAGCTGGAGCACTATATGGTCGAGGCGTTCAGGGAAACCGAAGCTGAGAGGAAGACCGAGGGGGACTCCTACAGGCGCGCCGCCTATGTACTTGCAGTGAAGCGCATACTGCAAGCGGAAGAGGACAGGGGAAATGTAGTGAGGAAGAACGGCGCCGGAAAATGATGAAGGCAATAGCGTTAAATTAACCTAATCCGTTTCAGTAATGAATGCCCCTGCAAGCGCAAAAGGATCACTCGTGGCTTTTCACCTCGCCTCTGCCGGAACTCATGGCTAAGCTAGGCACAGGCGAAAAGGGCCTTGGCCACCCTGAGGCGCTCTTGAGATTCGCGGAGCACGGCAGGAACGAGATTCCTACTGGCGGGAAAAGGCACGCCCTGCACATACTCACTTCACAGTTCAGCAATGCCCTTATCCTTATCCTGATTGCCGCAGCGGCAATATCGTTCCTTTTAGGCGAGGCCATCGAGGCCGCGGTGATACTTGCAATAGTACTCTTCAACGCCCTGCTTGGGTTTGTGCAGGAATACAGAGCAGAAAGGGCACTCGAGGAGCTGAAAGGATTCCTCACGATGAAGGCCAAGGTCATGCGCGAGGGCGAGGTGATTGAGGTTGACTCTAGGTACTTGGTGCCGGGCGACGTAGTCTACCTCAACATCGGCGATATTGTACCTGCCGACATGCGCCTCGTGTGGTGCGAGGACTTTGCAGTTGATGAATCCGCGCTCACTGGCGAGTCGGTTCCGGCCCTGAAGAATCCTGCGGAGCGGTCTGACATTATTTTTTCCGGGCTGCAGCCGCAGGCAATCAGGAACAGTGCTTTCATGGGCACTGTAGTTGCGAGCGGCGAAGCCCACTGCATAGTGGTCGCGACAGGAAAGGCGACCTTTTTCGGTCGGGCGGCATCGCTGCTGGAAAAGGAGGAACCAAGCAGCGAGTTCGAGAGGAGCATCAGGCAATTCAGCGCATTCCTCCTGAAAATCACAGTGTTCATGACCGCATTCATATTCGCGGCAAACTACTTTCTCGGAAAGGGGGTACTGGATTCCTTCGTCTTCGCAATCGCGCTCGCGGTCGGGATAACCCCCGAGGTGCTGCCAGTGGTAATGACCATATCGCTCTCGCACGGCGCACTGAAGATGGCCAAGAAAAGCGTCGTGGTGAAGAGGCTCAGCGCGATGGAGAGCCTCGGGAACATCGACACCCTGTGCTGCGACAAGACAGGCACGCTCACCGAGGACAGCCTCAGGCTGGAGAGGTTCGAGAACCTTGACGGGAAGAAGGATTCCAAGGTGCTCACCTACGCTATCCTGTGCAACTCAGCGAAAATGACCAAGGGGAAAAAGCTCATCGGTAGGGGGGTTGATAAGGCCATACTACAAAGCGGGGAAGCAAAGAACCTCATGCGAGAGGTCGAAAGGTTCACTGTGGTTGACGTGAACGGGTTCGACTTCGGAAGGAGAAGGATGAGCGTGCTCGCGCGGGAAGGGAAAAGCAAAATATTGATAGCGAAAGGCGCTCCTGATTCAATCCTCGCGATTTCAAGCCATGTGGTTGTGAACGGGAAGAAAAGAAAGTTCGACAGCCCCCTCATTGCAAGGCTAAGGGCAAAGGCAGAGGCATGGGAAAAGGGCGGCCTGCTCGTGATAGCGGTGGCCGAAAAACAGGTGGAGAAGGCAACCTCACACAAGGAAGATGAAACAGGAATGGCCCTAACAGGTTTCCTGATGTTCTCCGACCCACCGAAGCCAAGCGCGGGGGAAACCCTCAGGCACCTGCAGGACCTCGGCGTTGGCGTCAAGATACTGAGCGGCGACAGCCAATTTGTAACCAGAAAAATCTGCAGCGATGTCGGCCTCGGCATTGCGGAGGATAAGATTGTTTCCGGCAGCGAGCTCGAGGACCTCAGCCCACAGGAGGCTGATGATTGGGCCACGAGGTACAACGTGTTCGCGCGGCTAACGCCAGAACAGAAGCACGCGATAGTGAGATCGCTCAACAGGGAAGGCCATGTAGTCGGGTTTCTCGGCGACGGGGTCAATGATACTCCCGCGCTGAAGGCGGCCGACGTGGGAATTTCCGTGGACTCAGGAACAGACGTAGCGAAGGACGCGGCTGACGTGATATTGCTCCACAAGAGCCTCACGGCAGTAGCGGCAGGCATTACCGAAGGCAGGAAGACATTCTCTAACATAATGAAGTACATCACCAACACGGTGAGCGCGAACTACGGCAACATGTTCACGGTCGCCTTCTCCTCGCTCTTCCTGAAGTTCATCCCGCTGCTGCCATCGCAGATACTCCTGAACAACTTCCTCACTGACTTCCCTATGATAGCGGTTTCCACCGATAATGTAGATGCGAAGGCGCTGCACAAGCCTGGCAGGTGGAGCATGTCATACATAAGGAAATTCATGTACGTGTTCGGTATCCTCAGCTCGGCATTCGACCTCCTCCTTATAGTGGTTCTCATAGCCATTTTTGGCGCGACCGAGGGGGTATTCAGGACATCATGGTTCATGTTCTCGGCCCTTACAGAACTCGTTGTGCTCTTCTCCCTCAGGACAAGGCTGCCGTTTTACAAGGGCAGGCCGAGCAGGTGGCTGCTCGTTATTTCCGGCGTGACAGCGCTCCTTTGCGTGCTGATTCCACTCAGCACTTTCGGAAAGGCGTTCTTCGGGTTCGAGGCGCCGCAGCTGCAGGTCTTCGCGCTGATGACTGGGCTGCTCGCGCTCTACTTCCTCGTCGTCGAGTTCGCAAAGCTTGCTCTGGACAGGAAGCTGCATGCAGAGGCATAGGGCCAAAATAACCTTTAAATATCACTCGTCCCGACTATTTGGTGTCTGTGACAACCATGGGAGCATAGCATAACCTGGTAGTGCGGCGGGCTCCAGACCCGTTGATCAGGGTTCAAATCCCTGTGCTCCCACCTGCACTTTCCTGAAACGCAAAACGCTATATGAAATGGGCAAGAGCCGCCCCATACATTATAAACTCTATGCAGTATCTCTGCATTGGATGCCCACAAAAGTCCACTTCCACGGCAAGCAGGTCATAATCCGCACGACGAGCCTCTACTGGGGCAGCGTGGACAAGATACTCGAAAGCGACCTCTTTAGGCAGATGCTCTCCAGCCTGCTGCAGAAGCTCAGGGCGAACCATTCGGACTTCCTCAAAATTCTGCCAGAGGGAAGCGCTGAGAAACAGGAAGGGCTCACACTGAAGCTGCTCAGGGCGCTCGCGAAGGGAGACAAGGCAAAGGTCATGAAAAACCATCCTGAGCTGCGGCCTTTCTTCGCGGACACTTACCTTCTCGACAGGTTCGTGGAGGAACTCTACAACTACTGGCGCTCACATGAACGCTACCTCATCTGCCTCTCCGACCCGAAAGGCGGCAAAAATGGAGGCCTCGAGAAGAGGCCTTACCGGACATTCAACGACACTATCGAGAGCCTAAACCATACTGTGAGGAAGGTCTACAGGGACATTCAGGAGAACATCACTGGAGAGCATCCGCTGATTTACAGGCAGGTTCCTGCAGGCTGCCAGGTCGGGGTGATTGCGAAACCCCGGAAGTTGAAGCTCCCGAGGGAATACTCAGACCTTGGAAAGGTTCCAGTGATAAGTCAGGTCCTCCTCAACCCGCCGATACTCATAGACCCCCCGATGAATAAGAGGAAGGGCGAATTCGCGCTGGTCGGAGGGAACCCGCTGGAAGGCACCAGATTCATGCCAGAAGAATGGCTTTGCTTTCCAGCAAAGATCGGGCCGCTGGTGATTTACCTCTACTTCCACAATTTCTACACGGGCCTCGCCATTGCCGCCTCCAACCTCTTCGACCTCTGCAACGACGATGACCTAAAGAGTGCCCCGGACGCCATTTATGCTTACGGCGTGCCCCTTGAAACTCTTGCGAGGTTTGCCCGGGAGAAAACGGTTTTCTTCAATGACGAAAAGAACAGGCTCATGGTGGGCGCGGTTCCGCTGGGCGACGAGTTCGCCTATTTTGGTTATGTCAAGAAGATGATGCTCACCCTCCATAATGCGATAATGATTAAGCGCGGACGGCTGCCTGTGCACGGGGCAATGGTGCGTATCACAATGAAGAGCGGGGAGAAGGCTAATGTGATTTTTGTTGGCGATTCCGGCGCAGGAAAAAGCGAATCCATAGAGGCGTTCAGGGTCCTCAGCGGCGACAACCTGCGCGAACTGAAGGTGGTGTTTGATGACATGGGTTCGCTCGAGCTCATGAAAGAAGGGCGCATAAAAGCCTATGGGACCGAAACAGGGGCTTTTGTAAGGCTTGACGATTTGGAGGCGGGTTATGCCTTCGGCCAGCTCGACCGCTCCATAATAATGAGCCCGCACAAGACCAACGCAAGGGTGGTAGTGCCTATCACAACGCTCAAGGAAGTGCTGCACGGCTGGCACGTGGACTATTTCCTGTACGCAAACAACTATGAGAAGGTTCAGGGAGATGCTCCAGAGAATTACTTAGAAAGGTTTTCCACGCCAGAAGATGCCATGGCGATTTTCCGCGAGGGCAAGCGCATGGCAAAGGGAACCACTCAGGAAATGGGCCTCACACAATCATACTACGCGAACATCTTCGGCCCGAGCCAGATGAAGGAGGAGCACGAGCCGCTCGCTCGCAAATACTTTGAGGCGATGTTCAAGGAGGGGATTTTTGTCGGCCAGATAAAAACCCAGCTCGGGCTTGCGGGAATGGAGCAGGACGGGCCAAAGCTTGCCGCGAAGGCGCTCTTCGGGCTTATTACCTCAAAGGGGGCCTAGCGCCACAGCCGTCAAAATTTCAGGTTTTGAGCCATATTTTTCGCGTTTTGCCCAGAAACAACATTTTAACTCCTACCTGACTTCGCCAGTTTCTGCTGATTTTTAAGAAGGCTTTTTTGAGGAAATGAAGGTTACGTTCTCTAGGGTGATAAATCCATGAGAAACGTAACCTT
>SBBR01000009.1 GCA_005239615.1 archaeon | reverse complement strand
GGTGGACACTGCCTCGCCCATGAAGTTGACAGATGTTTATTCAATTCCTGTCGGCTCATTCTGCAGACAGAATTCTAGGCTAGCTGAACCTGTAAATCTCAAAAAGCGTTCCCACTGCGCCATCACTGACATTCTTTATCGGCACCAGGTTCGCGTTTCTTATGGCTGGGCAGATATACTGGTTGGAATTGAGGTCATACTCTAGGCGCCTGTAAACAAGGATGTTGCCTTTTTGCGCCCTGAAATAGTCGTCATTGCAGTTCTCTGATTCGCTGAAACCACGATAATTAGGCGGCAGCGGCTCGGAATTGGCATACCTCAGGAGCAGGCCAGGCTCGTTTGTAATGACTTTCGGGCCATTCTCGTCGGAAAGGAAATCAAGGGTCTCCATGTACTGGCTTTTAAAGTTCAGGATATAAATGGGTTGTATTCCGAACACCGTGTATTCGTTGAAATTCGGATTTGCAGCATAAAGGCTGTAGGTGTCGGCTAGCAGAGCAAGGGACAAAGCCATATATTGCACGTGCCTTGAGAACCGAACGATTTTTCCGGCAACAAAGATAATGGGAAGTATGAAGATGAACAAATAAAGCCTTGGAGTGCTGCCGGTTTCAGTGAATATGGCTGCAAGCAGCAGGAGAGCAAAGGTCATGAGGAGAAACTTTTTTCCCGATTCCAGCCCCCAAAAAAAAGTAGAGAGTTTTTCCATGAATCCCTGGGCTTTTTTCTCTAGTACTGTATAACTGTCTCCCTCTCTATTGTACTCGTAGTTCCTCTCAATGTAATCACGTGCCTCGCTTGTTGAGGATAGCCCGAGCCTGTCCCTGATTTCACGCAGGGATAGTTTTCCGCTGAACACCATTTTCTGCGGTTTTGGGAGGAAGTCTGCAGCAACGAGGTAGGCGGTGAACGCAAGCATGAGAGTGGATGCATAGGCCCCCTGTGCAACAGCCCCTTGGATGAATCCCGTATTAAGCGCTATCTCGATGACCTTTCCACCCCTCAACGACAGCATTTGCATTATAGGCTCCACGCCAAATGATAGCAGGACGACAGTGGCCATTATTGGAACCGAGTACAGGAACACCCACGCGTACTTCTTTCCTTTCCTAATAAACACTGCCAGTACAAGTGCAAGGAAAACCAGCAAAGGCTGCCCTATCCTCACGATAAAGCTCAAGTAAAGAAACACGAGCGCGAGCAGCATGTTAACCAGTGCTTTATCGACGCCAAGCACCTTTTCCTTTTCATCCGCCTTCAGGTACTTCATGCCAAAGTACATCGCCATGAACATGAAGAATGGTAGGAAAGCGTCCTGAAACGCGACCCTTGAAAGGTTGATGAAGCCGACAGAAATCCCTGTCAGCGAGGCTGCCAGAAGGCCTGCAATGTTCCCGTAAAGTTCCCGTCCAATGAGGAATACAGGGATGAGGAGGAGCATGCCAAAAAGTGCAGTCATGAAGCGCATCGATTTCTCCTCATCACGCAGTTCCGGCGCCGCCATGTAAGACCAATAAAGCAGGTTGGGCGGAATATTGACAGTGTTCGTGTACGCCTTGCCCCTGTCAATCAGTGCGCCCATGAGCTTGAAGCCAAAAAAGGGGTGGTGGAAGTTGAACATTCGCGGGTCATAATTCGGGTGGGGTACATTTAGCTTCACCGCGGGTATCATTGTATAGAATTCATCATCGGTCGGCTGGTTTGCATGTGGGCTATTGACCCTGAAATAGGCTGAGAAAGCCAGCACTACTACCATCACGCCAATGAACGCTATCACGTGCGGTTCTGGGACCGCGACCTTTGGCGAGGCTATTTCTTCCTGTGGCATTGTGCCCCCGGAATCCATCAACAGGCACCTTAATTTAAACCTTGTCCGGCTACTGGATAGTTAACGGTGCGGCCAATGGTCTGTAGGCATATTTTCGCGCCGTCATAATTTTGCTTCATCCACCGGCCAAATTTTCAGGGTAAACTGATTCCTTGCCTGGGTGCATCCCTTTGGAGCTACTATAACATAACCATGTTTTTCTGTCACAGCATGGCCGGTAGGCAAGTATTTTCTGTAAGCCTCCTTGTTGAACAGCACGAGTGTTACGCCTTCCGACACAGCTGCATTGAAGTCATGGGGGGCAGACAGGGACTCAGCCACAACGCCTTCTTGGTAGAAATACACCCACCAGTCGCTCATCACCCTGCACCCGTTCAGGTCTGCCTGCGGCGGCAGCTCCGGCACAAAGTGGCCTGCATTAATCATGGTGTAGATGCCATAAGCGGCAAGCAACACTACCGCCCCGGAGAGCAGCATTTTCGCGCCCCTCTCACTGGCGCCCCCTGAGACGTTCAGGGCCTGCGGAACAGTCACCCGAATGAGGAACCGGCTTTCCTTTATGCCGGAGAATATGAACATGAGCGCGCCAATTCTTCCAAACGCGCTAAATTTTGCCTGCGCCCTTTTTTCCCTGAGGGCCATGAGTGCAGTTGCCGCGAAAAAAAGTATTGTGAGAACATGCTCGGTTCCAACCCCGGAGAAGAATGCTTTCTGCTTCACGTTCAGGTAGAGCGACTCCTCCACACTGAAGGAATGGGCTGCCGGTTTCCGCATAGTTGAATGCCAGCCACTGGAACCAGAGCAGCAGCACAGGGAGCAGGAACCTCGGCCATTCGCTGCGCTTCAGCTGGAACGGGAAGAGCACTATATATAGAAAGTAGTTGTACCGTGAAAGCGTCGCAAGCGCAAAAGCGGCCCCTTTCTTAACCGGGCCATCCAGAGCCAGGGCGAGGAGCATGAACGAGAGGGCGAAGAGGTCGCTGCCGAAATTCGACTGGATGAGTATTATGGGGAACAGGAACGAGAACGCGGCGAAAGTAAATTGGCTAGTACCAAGCCTCTTCCTCTCGCGGAAATCAATTAGGGTGACAGCAGCGAAGTAGAGCAGGGAAGCGATTGCAGCGCTGAGGGCGATGGAGTGGAGGCTAGTGCCTGTGAGGCAGTTCATTATTGCAAGGAGGGGCGGCCTCAGGAACTCGAAGTAGATCTTCTCCCCACAGAGCTACTTGCCGTTAAAGAGGTAGGCCGTCGGGTCCCACGCAAAGAGGTTTGCCTGATAGAGCTGCGCAGCGAGGATAACGAGAAAAAAGAGCGCAATCCATTTTATCCCAACTGCTTTCTTCAGCAGGTAATTCGCATTCAGGCCCTTTAGGGTACCACCGAAACCCCAACCGCCCATGCTCCCACCCCAAAGTCCAATGTCCAGGGGCCTTTGGCATTTATGCCTATGACAGCGCCCAATCGTCAATCCCTGAAAGCGTTTGCCGTTGTCCCGGCGTCCCACGAGAACCGCGGTCTGACCTTCACGAGCCAGAGCTTCTCGCTCTCATCATCAAGGATGAGTGCGTATCCTTTCGCCCTCGGCATTTCCTGGTAGTACTTGTCGAAGTCCTGGTGGAGGTAGGATGGGCGGAGCTGCGACACCGCCTCTATGTCTGGCCTCGCGGTCATCCTGCCTGAAATGAACAGGTCGCACTGGCTTATCGCGTCCGGGTGTAACTTGTTTGGCCTTTGCGTCGCAAGCACCAATGAAAGGCCAGGCTGCCTCCCCACGCGTATCCACTCGAGAAGCACAGAGAGTGCGAAGCTCTCCTCGTCCTTCGGCATGAACATGTGAGCCTCGTCGATGAACATCCAGATTATTGGCAGCTCGCTCTCCCTGCCCAGGCCCTTCACGAACCTCATTTCCTCCTCCTTGCGGTACAGCATCCTCTCCTCGAACAGCTTCTTGCCGAGTAACCCGACTATTATGTCGCGCGTGCCCTCCATTCCCGCGGCCTGCCTGTAGGAGGAAACATCAATCACGGTAATCATGCCGGGCCTCGCGATGTCCCTGAGCCTCGTGCCTTCCTTCTCGAAGACCCCCCATGTTTTCACGTTCTCGAACCTACCGACAACGGCGTCCCTCACACTTTTCCCGGCCTCGATGTCGTTCCTGCACGCGGAAATGAGCTCGTCGATGCCGTACAATGAACCCATTTTCTCGCGCACGCTCTCAACTGCCCTGCTGATGAGCACTCCCTCAGGCTCCTTCCATGTGACCTTGAAAAGGTTCATCCACTCTGGTGTGTCGAGCTCGGAAACGCGCAGGGTGAATGCCCCGTCAACTGGCAAATCCTTTTTCCTGTAGAACTCCAGCATGCCTTTCGGGACGAGTACTCGTGCGTCAGTCTTGTCCGGCTTCAGGTCCCACTTCTCAAGCTCTTGTGGGTTGTTGCGGACGGGCACCTTCAGGCTCCAGAATATCCCAACAGTGTCAATCACAATCGAGCTCACGCGCTGCCTTACCTCTGGGTCGAGGCGCGCCATCTCCTCGATGAAAACCGCGAGTGCGTAGCTTTTTCCAGAGCCCCTCTTGCCGCAAATCAGCATGAGGTGCGGCTTCGCCACATCAATGAGTATTTTCCGGCCGAGCACGGGCTTCTCACCCGCGCTCATCACAACCTTGCCGAAATAGGCAGTTCCCTTGTCCCTGTAGCGCTCGAGGTCCTCGGCGCTCCTGCCAATCACGGCATTCTCGGCCGACATCTCGTACTTCATTATATCATCACGCTGTTCCTGTATTTAAACTTTAAATTTGGTCCCGCCTGGCATTCCTCAACACGTTTTTATTTCTTGCCAGGCCTCTGCTTATTACGGAAAAGTGGTTATTTGGTGTGGACATTATCCATCTCGCCCTGATTTTGCTGCTGGCAATTTCTTTTGCAATCCGCGTCATTCCATTTGAAACCGTGCACTGGTTGGACGAGACCGTCTACCTCCAGCACGCCAAGATAATCGCATGGCTAAGGGCGGACAATTATAACGAGTTTTCCAGCAGCCGCAGATGCTTTCCGTGTTTTTTGCGGCAGCTTTTCTTGTCTGGCACCAGCCATATGCCGCCGAAATAATGGTCAAGAAAAGAATTAAGCAGACTCTTTGGGCTGAATTCGATTGTAGTGTATGGCTAAACAGCGTGAGCGGTTCTCTTTTTTTTTGCTTCGTGTTATCGCGAAGCTTACACTTTACTTTTTGGGTCGCATTTTCCTTGTCCACTCGTGGACGAGGCCTCGCCCCAAAGGGACAAGGTCTTTTCCTGTAACGAAAAGAAAAGGCGATGGGAGTTAAAGGGGCGGGTACAGCCCTGAGGTGGGGGTTGAAAGTAGTAGGACTGCCCCATTTCGCCCTTGTTTGGAGTTATTCCCTACTGTTCCTAGCATTTCGCTAAGTATAATACCTTCCTTCCGCTCTGCACCTTCTTGAGGTGCCCGTCGCGGAAAAGCCTGTTGAGCCTCTGGCACGCGGCATTGAGACCCTTGTAATTGAGCATAATTTTGATGTCCTTTGCCGAGCACCCGCCCCTCTCCTCTATGTTTTTGAGGATTAGCTGGTCCTGCTCCGCGAGGACCTCGAACTTATTCCCCTGGGCCGGAAGCTGCTGTGCCTCGCTATTCCCGGTCTTCAGGGAGAGCATAATGCGGTCATACTTGTCGTTCAATGCCTGCAACAGGGCGTTTGTGCGCTCTTTTTCCTGCACAACCCTATACATAAGCATCGCCTGAACCTTTGGGCTGTCTGCATGCCTTAGTATTTCGTCAAGGTCAGTCATGTTCTGGAACTGCGGGCTGAGCTTTGCGAGCATTTCCTTTTCTGTCATGACTGTGTGGAGAATATCATGATTGTTCATGTTGTATCATGATAGGGTCATGATATATAAATACCTTTCGCTTTCAGAAAGGAAATTTCTTCAAAATTAGCTTTTCATGCACTTTGAGGTATCGGAAAGTTTTAGTTGGGAAGAACACTTTGTTGTTTCGTATGGCGAGCATAGGAGCCAAGTCCAGCTTAGCTGGGCTGGTTTATACGGTGGAAACTGCACGCCGCGTTACTGCACCACGCCGAGGTAATTCAGGGTGCTCTCGAATATTCCCCTTGTGATGCCGGGGTTGTAGTTGAAGTAAATGACCTTGCCTATCACGAGGTTTTTCTCCACAACCGCAGGATATGTTTTCTTGTCTATGTCTACGCTCTGGATGTAGGCGATTTCCCTCCCTGTTTCGGAAACGTTAAAGACTCTGAACGTCGCGTTCCTGAAGGGGTCCGCGGGGAAGATATCGATGCCCTGCATTATTCTGTGCCTTTCGTCCTGCCTTAAAAGCTTCCCATTCACGAGAATCGGGGCTGTGCATGTTGGCTGGTTGTTCACCACCCTATCGCACTCAACTGGAACAATGTCGCCGAAAGTGTTCCTCCAGCCTATAACGTCAAAGGTGTCAGGCCTCCTTATACCTGAATCTCCGACCAGTATGAATTTGCCGCCGTTCTTCACGAACCTTTGCAGTGCCTCGCCGAGTTTCTTGGAAACTTCCTTGTTGGATTGCTCGCTCTGGTCCAGCATCACTATGTCGAAGTTGGCGAGCTGGTCAACAGGGTTCCTTTCGAGGGTGTCAGTTGTGCGCGTGATGTATTCAACCCTGTCCCTCTGGTCATTCAGGATGTCTATGACTTCCTGGCTCGTGGCGCCTATTATGAGCAGCCTTGTCTTCTCCCCGCTGCCAATGGAAGGGCCGAGGATGTCCGCGACAGAGCCAATTATTGGTGTTCTGCTGTCAATGACCCCGAACTTGAGCGCGAGGAGGAATCCTATAATCACGATGAGGATAATTGGGATTAGCCCTTCAAGGTGCGCGCCAATCTTTTGCGTTATCGGTTCGTTGTAATCAGTCGCAGGCGCGGGTTCTGCTCCGCCTTCAGGGTACAATTGTTCACCTTCTCTGATTAACCTGTTAATGCTGTATTACTTGTTGCTTGTTCGCTTTTTATTACTTATCGGTCGCTGCCAAGCCATTATTAAGTCCTTTTT
>SBBR01000075.1 GCA_005239615.1 archaeon | reverse complement strand
AATTGGTCAGCAAAATCCTTCTAGAGTTTCAACCATTGTGTCGCAAGCTATGGATATTGTTTCCTTCTCGCGGCACAGCGAAACCCTGAAATGCTGACCGAAATCGCCAAAAGCTCCACCCGGAACCATTGCAAAGCCGGAGTCGAGCATCCTGTCTAGGAACTTCATTGTGTCGATCTCGTCAGGGAGTTTCGGGAAGAGGTAGAAGCCGGCTTCGGGCTTGGAGAACTCGAAGTGGCCGCGCAGCTTTTTGGTAGCGATTCCAGCGCGCTGCACGCACAGCTTGCGAACTTTCGCGGCGAACTTCTCCTTGTCCTCCAGGGCCTTCTCCGCCCCCGCTTGGATGAAGAGGGGCACGTTCGTGAAGGTTATTTGGTTCAGCGAAACCATTTTCTTTGCGATTTCCTCGGGCACGACTGCATAGCCGATGCGCCAGCCTGTCATGCCGAAGGTCTTGGAGAAGGTGTTTGCTATGAGGAGGTTTTCCTCCAACAGCCTGTCCTTCCTCTTTTCGAACAGCAAACCCCTGTAGGCGTCATCCGACAGTACTGTCACACCCCTGTCGCGGACGATTTCAATGATTTTCCTTTCATCGCCTTCGGAAAATGCTGCACTTGTGGGATTGCAGGGCGAGTTGAGGACAAGCATCTTGGTTTTGGAATCTATTGCAGAAGCCAAGGCGCAAAGGTCAGGTTTCCAACCGTTCTCCATTTTAAGGTTTACGAGGCGCGCCTCTGTACCAAAGGACTGGCACATGAGCGAGTACGCGCTCCAGTGGGGCGAGAAAACTACGGCATTGTCACCGGCAGAGAGGTGCAGCCGCAGGAGCGAGTAAACGCCCCATTTCGAGCCGGGGGTTATAACAATGTTTTTTGCAGAGCAGCCGTGAAGCTGCGCGAGCTTTTCCCGTAAAGTTAGCTCACCATAAGAACTGCCATACTTGTCCTTTCCTTTGGAAAGCGCGTTTTGGGCGGCTTTGATTGCGGCTATGGGAGGCCGCCAGTCGGGCTCGCCGACGTTCAGCTTTGTGATTTTCTTTCCCGCGGCTTCGAGGCTGTAGATTTTCTCGAATGTTTCATAGAGCATTTTTCATCCACCGCACAAAAAAAATAAATTAAGGCGTCAGGCCATTGGTATTTCCGTGATTTTACCCTTGGGGCCGGCTTGCCAGACATTTGCTCGCAGCTTATTGAGGAATGCCGTGATTTCCTTATGGTCTTTCGCCATTATTATGTGCTTCAGCAGCTCAAGCTTCGAGTTTATTTTATTTATCTGCGGGACCGAGTTCTCGTTGAAGAGAATTTCGGCGAGCAGAGAATCATCCTCTGAGAGCAGGCCACGGACAATTTTAAGGTGCTTGCCAAAGGTGCTGCCATGGGCAATTGTTCGGTCAAGGCACGCGGCGAAAACAAGCGAGGAAACAAAGGGTGTGGTGAGTGAATATGCCATCATCTTGTCGTGCTCGCTGAAGGTATAATAGTATATGTGAAGCTTCAGCTTGGCGAACATTTTCCTAAAAAAAATCTTCCCTTTCGGGTCGGACTCGGTAATTATTACCGCGTTCTCACCTTCTAGCAGGCCAAGGTTTGCAAAGGTGGGTCCGAACATTGGGTGCACCGAGCAGAACGCAAAGCCGCTTTTGGAGTAATAATCCGCAAGCCCCTGTTTAACCGAGGCGATATCGCAAATAAGGCACTCTTTTTTTAGGAATGGAACCGCAGATTCGAAGGCGGGAATAGTGTTTTGCGGCGAAACGGCGTTGAGGACCATTTCGGGCGAGAATTTATGCAGTTCGGAGAGGCTGTTGAGGGCGGAGACATTTTTTAGTTTAGGGATTCTGCCGGGATGTGAATCGAACACCACCACCTCGTGTTTTGTTGAGAGCGTGGTCGCAAGCCACGAGCCCATTTTCCCGCAGCCAAGAATAGCAATTCTCACTTCTCTCCCTCGCGATAGCAGCCTATAAGTTTCATGTTAAGCGTGCTATCCTTCACCTTTTTAAGGACAGTTGCGACCTTCTTGTCCGTGTCTGCCCCCTGAAAATCCACCAGGAATGAGAACTCCTTCAAATCTGCACGCGCAGGCCTGGATTCAATTCTTGTAAGGTTGATGCCGGCATCGGAGAATATTTTGAGCACTGAGGCTAGCGTACCTGACTTGTGCGGCACAGTGAACGAGATTGTGCACTTATCGCCTATCCCATCGCCTTTCTCTTTGGCAATTACCATAAACCTTGTGCGGTTTGAGTCGTTGTCCTCGATATTCTCCTTTACAATTTCGAGGTTGTAAATGTCGGCGCAGACCCTATTTGCAATCACCGCACTTCCCCTAATCCTATCCTTTGAGAGCATCATTGCAGAGCCCGCTGTGTCGTAGTATGGTATTGCCTCGAGCTTGTTGCGCTGCAAAAAGCTCCTACACTGGCCTAGAGCCTGCGGGTGCGAGTACACAGCTTTTATGTCCCTGTAATCCGTGTCCGGCAACGAGAGAAGGCAGTGGTGTATTGGGGTGGTGATTTCGCACACTACGGTTACATCTGAGGTGATGAGGAGATCGTTGACCTGTGTGACCGAGCCTTCAATAGAGTTCTCCACAGGCACTATTCCATAATCTAGCAGCCCTGCTCTCACCATCGCGAAAACGTCGCCAAACTCCCTGCATGGAATCGGGATGGCGCTCCTGTCGAATTCCATGAGGGCGAATTCGCTGAACGCGCCGTGCTCTCCTTGGAAGCCTATAAGGGTGAGGTCGCGCTTCTGGAGGGCCTTTGACTCATCCATCACCTGCCTGAAAATCTTTTCAGAAAAATCAGGTGAGAGGAGGAACTTTGAGTGCTTGCGGACGTGGGAAATCACCTCTTCCTCCCTGCTGGCATCCTCGATTTTTTCCTTTAGCTTGCCAGCCTGGAGCGAAAGCTCGAGCCTTGACCTGAGAAGCGAGACGATTTCGCGGTCAACCGCGTCTATTTTTTTGCGGGTTTCCTTCAGGTCCATCCCACTCACTCCAAAAAAATATCCAGAACACCTAATTCTCCGCATCGCCCAACGTGCTTGCCCTACTGGCTTTTCATCACCCTCGGGGCTTTCTGCTCAAGAAGCATGAGGTCGGCAAGCGCAATCGCGGCAGCGGCCTCAACAACCACGGGCGCACGGAGCGCGATGCACGCGTCGTGCCTGCCCTTTACCGAAATGTCCGTGCTTTTGCCTGTTTTCATGTCGACTGTCTTTTTCGCAACCTTGATGCTGGAGGCAGGCTTTATCGCGACGCGGAAAACCAGCTCGTTGCCGTTGGTGATTCCGCCGTTGATTCCGCCCGCGTTGTTGGTGGCGGTCGTGCCTCTGCGGTCCAGGATTTCGTCGTTGCACTCGCTGCCTTTCATGGAGGCGGAGGTGAAACCCACACCAAACTCGATACCTTTCGTCGCGGGAATGGAGAAGACAACATGGCTTATGAGCGATTCCGCAGAGTCGAAGAACGGCTCTCCGAGGCCGACCGGAAGGTCTGAAACCCTGCACTCGATAAGCCCGCCTACTGAGTCTCCGGCAGCAAGCGCCTTGTCAACCGCGGCGCTGATGTCCTTCGAGCCGCCGGCTTCGATGAGTTTTGCGTCAACCTTTGCCCTGCCGAGGATTTTCTTTGCAACCACTCCAGCTGTAACGAGCGCTGCAGTGAGCCTGCCTGAAAAGTGCCCACCACCCCTGAAATCATTGAAGCCCCCGAACTTCTGCGAGCCGGTAAAATCGGCATGGCCTGGGCGCGGCGTATCCTTCATTGCGTGGTATGAGGAGGCGTCGGTGTCCTTGTTTTCGAACATTATGGTTATGGGCGCACCTGTCGTGCGGCCGCTGAAAACGCCGCTTTTTATGAGCGGTGTATCCTGCTCCATGCGCGGAGTGGTGCCTTTCGGCCCGCTCCTGCGCCTTTCAAGGTCGGGGAGAAAGTCCGCAGCTGTAAGCGGGATTCCTGCCGAGCAACCGTCAACCACACAGCCTATGCACTCACCGTGGGACTCGCCAAAAATGCTTACCCTAAACAGCCTTCCGAATGAGTTCATACTAAAACACCTTTTGCCTATTAGGTTTAATACCTATTTCCCGCCTTGCAGCAGCGTGTCCAATACCGTGAAAAAGCCTGGAAAGGACTTTGAAACGCACCCTTCTCCGCTAATCCTGACGCCTTTTTCGGATGCGAGGCCCGCGACCGCGCACGCCATTGCTATACGGTGGTCGTTGTGCGAATCTGCCTCTCCGCCAAGAAGCCCATTCGGCCTTGCGTGCCCCATACTCCTAACAGGACCTGCTCCGCCATTGACTTCAATCAGGTCGCCTTTTGGCTTTATGGCCGCGCCGAGCTTTGAAAATTCCTGCACTAGCGCTGCAGCCCTGTCGCTCTCCTTGTGGCGCAGCCTTCCAGCACCCTTTAGCACACTTTTGCCTGAACAGTTTGCGGCGAGTGCGACAAGTGCCGGGAACAAATCAGGGCAATCTGTCGCATCAAAGGTGAAACCACGGAGCGCCCCCATCCTAACTTCAACATAACTTCGCCCTTGTTTGACTCCCGCCCCGGCTGCCTTGAGCGCTTCCACGATTCTTTTGTCGGGTTGGTGCGAATCTTTGTTGATGCCTGTAATTTTCACACTTCCCGCCACCGCCCCGGCAACAAGCAGGGAGGAGGCGCCGGACCAATCCCCTTCGACGGGAAATTTTGTGCCTTTGTATTCCTGCCCGCCGCGAATTCCAAACTCAGTAAAACCCTTGTTCACGATTTTCACGCCGAAAGCCGAGGCCACATCGATTGTCATCGAAATGTACTCGCGGCTCTTCAAATCCTTCACCCGCACAACCGAATTTCCCTCGCAGAGCGGCAGCGCGAGAAGAATCCCTGTAAGGAACTGAGAACTCTCGGAACCATCAACCTCAACCTTACTTCCCCTGAGCGGCCCTTTCACCTTCAGAGGGAGCTTGCCGCCAGACGACTCGACTTTTGCCCCCAGTGAACGCAGTGGCGCCTCGCCCATTTCCATCGGGCGCAAGAGAAGCGAGCCTTTTCCCTTAATAGTGAATTCCGATGATGAGAGGGCGGCGATTGGCGCAAACATTCGCGAGCACAGGCCTGACTCGTTGCAGTCGATTGTGCCACCAGCTGAAGGCCTGCCGCCGATGCCGTGCACCTCCACTAGGCCTTCTTTTACATCAACTTTTGCGCCGAGGCAGCGGCTCGCCTCGATTGCCACGAGTGCGTCATCGCAAAAGGAAGGGTTTTGTATTTGCGAAACCCCGTGTGCAAGCGCGGCTGCAGCCAGGGCACGCTGCATTATGCTCTTCGAAGGCGGCGCCTTGAAGCTGCCTCTCACTTCACCCGGCATAACGAGCTTCACGCAGAATCACCTCCGCGGTATCTCTGGAAGATTTGCCTTCCACCCCAACCACCAAGTCCGCAGCGCGCGCATAGGATGGTGTTCTTGCGATGAACAACTTTCGCGCAGCCTTTTCAGGACTGCCGACACTGAGGAGCGGCCTTGTTGTTGGATTTTTTATTCGACTGAGTATTGTCGGGAGTCCGGCGCAGAGGAGAACAACAATTCCACAGCCTTTCATGGTAATCACGTTCTGCCGGTCGAGCACAGTCCCTCCGCCGCAGGCAACCACGCAATTCTTCGAGCCGGCGAGCGAGGCTATCTGCGCGCGCTCAAGCCCACGGAAGTGCAGCTCACCGTATT
>SBBR01000112.1 GCA_005239615.1 archaeon | reverse complement strand
GTGCATGATAGAATCCCTTGAGTGCTTCGCCGAGAGGCTTGAGGGAAAGTTCTCCGGCGCTGTGGGCAGCTACAACGCCTCCTCCCTGCTTGTGAAGAACCCACTGAAGCTCGAGGCCGACATAATGGAAGAGCTGGGCCTAAAGGCAGCGCTACACTCCACGCAAATAGTGGAGCCGGAATCACTGCTCGACCTCACGAACTCCCTTGTGATGACTTTTAACGTCCTCGCGAACTTCGCTGATGACATGAGGCACCTGCAGAGGAGCGAGATTGGCGAGATAAGGGAGGGATTCGGTGCCAAACAAGTCGGCTCCAGCACGATGCCGCACAAGAGGAATCCTGTGAGCTTCGAGAACGTGAAGAGCCTCTGGAAGGAATTCATGCCGCGCATTATTACATTCCACATGGATGCAATCTCGGAGCACCAGCGCGACCTCACGAACAGCGCGAGCGCCCGCTTCATACCGGAGCTTTTCCTCGGCCTCCTCGTTGCCGCGGAGAGGCTCAGGAAGGTGTCCGAGAGAATGGTTGTCGAGCGAGGCGGGATGAGGCGCAACTTCAATGCTTCCCGCGAGGCAGTGATTGCGGAGCCGCTTTACATACTCCTCGCCAAGCACGGCTACCCAGACGCGCACGAGAAGGTCAGGGAAATGACACTCCACGCGGAAAAAGCGCGGAAAGGCCTACTCGAAATCATGGAAAATGAGAGTACACTAGCACCATACCTCAAAAAATTCACGAAACCCGAGTTTGCCTATCTCCGTTCCCCAGAAAAATACACTGGCCTCTCGACCGCAAGGACAGAAGCGGTCTGTACTTTTTGGAAAAAGAGGTTCAGGCTATGAGCGACGGAAAAGCCGATTCTTACAGGGAAGCAGGGGTGGACATTGAGGCGGGCAACACCGCAGAGGAACTCATCGGCTGGGCAGTGAAGAAAACCTACAACACTCAAGTGGTTGCAGGTGTAGGGGGCTTTGGCGCGGTGTACTCCCTCTCAAAGGTAAAGAAGATGAAGAACCCATTGCTCGTCTCCACCGTTGATGGGGTCGGCACTAAAGTTAAGGTTGCAGCGATGATGAACAAGTTCGACAGTGTGGGAGCGGACATTGTTAATCACTGCTCGAACGATTTGCTCTCGATGGGCGCGGAGCCGCTTTTCTTCATGGACTACATTGCCGCCTCCCAACTCGACCCGAAGAGGGCCGAGGAAATAGTAAAAGGCATGGCTGATGCGTGCGAGAAAATCTCTTGCCCCCTCATTGGAGGAGAGACAGCCGAGATGCCGGGGGTTTACCGCGAAGGCGAGCATGATATAGTGGGGATGATGGTTGGCATCGTGGATAGGAAGGACCTGCTAGATGGATTAAAAATCCGGAAAGGGGACGCGCTCATTGGCCTCGCTTCGAACGGCCTCCACACCAACGGCTACAGCCTAGCGCGAAAGGTGCTTTTCGACAAGGCTGGGCACAAGGCGACTGACTATGTCGATGACCTCGGCGGAACGATTGGCGCGGAGCTGCTCAAGGTGCACAGGAGCTACTCGAAGAGTATCATCGCACTGTGGAAAAAAGTGAAGGTGAGGGGCGTTGCCCACATCACAGGGGGAGGCCTTACCGAGAACCTGCCGCGCATTTTCCCATCCAAGCTACAGGCAAGCCTGAACTACTCAGCCATAACGTTCCAGCCCATATTCAAATACATCCAACGCCTCGGCCATATTTCCACCGAAGAAATGTTCCACACATTTAACATGGGCGTGGGTCTTGTCGTTGTTGTCGCGAAGAGGGACATGAAGAAGACCATAGAGTTCCTGAAGAAGCGCGGCGAGACAGCATGGCAGATAGGCGAGGTAGGGGCAAAGTAAGGGGAATTTCGTTGCACGACTTTTCCAAAAGAAACTAATTTATTCTACTATGCCTTTGTCATAGCTATGAATATTGTTGAACTGGCCAAGGACAAAGCCATTGAAGTGCTCGAATCCTGCTCCACATCCCACGGCCTCTACGCTTCAGGAGGAAGGCACGGCTACACCTCGGTGTGGGCCCGTGACTCCATGATTTCGATGATTGGCGCGGCAACCGCAACACCAGAGTTCAAAAAGGTTTTTGCAGCGAGCCTCTCCACGCTCGCGCAGCACCAGAGCCAAGCCGGCCAAATCCCTAACGATGTCGACCTCTACGACCCTGTCGAGGGCAAGAGAGTGACCTTCGCCACAATCGACTCTAGCCTTTGGTTTGTCCTTGGCGAATATTTTTACAGGAAAAAATTTGGAGACGAAATCTGGACAAAGCACAAAAAAAACATTGCCGCGGCAATGAATTGGGCCTGGATGCAGGATGCCGGAGAAGACTCGATGCCTGAGCAGTTGCCGACCTCTGACTGGCAGGACTGCTTTCCCCACAAATACGGGCACACCATAAACACGCAGGCCCTTTACTATGCCTGCCTCAGAGCAATAGGCGCCTCAGGCAACTTAAAACTCTTCAAGCGTTTCGTGCCGCAGGTGAACAAGTACCTGTGGGATGGCTCGCTCGGCTACTTCCTCCCTTGGCACTGGAAGGACCATGGAAAATACCGCGAGAAGGAAACTTGGTTCGATTCGCTGGGCAACATGCTCGCGATAGTTTTCGGGCTCGCCACAAAAAAACAGGCAGCCTCAATACTGGATTTTGTGGCCGCTAAGAGAATCAACAAGCCCTATCCTTTGAAAGCAATTTTCCCGCCGGTGAATAGGGGCTCGAAGGAATGGCACGATTATTTCTCGGACTCTCTCGCTGGAAGGCCCAACAATTACCTGAATGGAGGCATCTGGCCTTTCATCGGCGGTTTTTACGTGTGCGCTCTCGTGGAAGCGGGAAGGTTCGGAGAGGCGAAACATGAGCTCGAATTGCTTTGCCGCGCAAACAGCCTCGGGAAGAAATATGAGTGGGACTTCAACGAGTGGATTCACCCCAAGACAGGAAGGCCGGAAGGCGGGAGGCACCAGGCGTGGAGCGCGGGTGGCTGCCTCCTCGCATACACTGCTGTCGAGTCAAGAAGGAACCCGTTAAAGGCATGATTTGGAGTTGAGCCATGAGATACAGCAAACAATGAAAATAATTCGGCGAAATTTCGTTGTCTACTGTCTAGCACACCGCGTTAAAAACAGCAAGACTTTCGCGGTCTGTTATAAGGGCTCCGTTGAAAATTCAAAGATTAAGTTTCTCCTCTATTACATTGATCATCTTTAATGAAGTGACTTTGTAGTTGAAGTTCTTAACTGCGTGCTCCCTTCCAGCTTCGCCCATCTTTTCCCTGAGCTGGCTATCGGTGAGGAGCTTCAGCAGGTGCTGACTGAGGTCATCAACATCGACACGGTAAGCAAAGGTCTTGGGATTATCGAACTTTATGACTTGCTTCTTCGGGAAACCCATTTCCTTGTAGACCCACTCTGACTCGAGGTCTACTGTGCTTGCTACCTTTGCGAGGAATCCTGTCACCCCATGCACTACCGTGTCCTTCATTCCCATTGCGTCTATTGAGAGCACGGGAATGCCACAGGACATCGCCTCGACCTGCACCATGCCAAATCCCTCTAACCTGCTCGGCGCAGCATAAATGTCGGCCGCAGAGAGCAACACCCGGAGATTTTCGCGCGAGAGCGAGCCGTCTATGTATTTTACTTTCTTCCTGAAGCCGAACCCGCGTATTAACTTCATCTCTTCTTTGTAGTGGTAAACCGGGTCGTGGTTTTCCCAGCTCTTCCCTATGAGCTTCCATTCCCTGAACTCTTGGTCTATCTTGCCAAGGGCTTGTAACACTTCTTGGAAGCCTTTGCTTGTGGTGTCGCCTCCTATTGTGAGAATCATTTTTTCGTGCGGCTTCACGCCGAGGAACTCGCGCATTGCCTGCACCTGCGGGTCGTGCTTCGGGAGAGGCTTCATTTGCTGCGTGTCAATCCCTATTGGCATCGCGAAAATGTTTGGGTTGGTGACGCCGTCGCGCAGGTAGGTTTCCTTCACCCAGTTGCTAGTAGTGAGAATGATTGGCAGGGAGTTGAGGAGGTCGTGGTAGTTCGCGACCCACCCATCAGCGTTCAGCCATGGCACGGGAGTGACTCCGTTCCCTAACGGGTCGCTTATAATGTCGGGCGCGTCCCCCCAGTAGCCAATCCCGATAGCCACCTTTGGCTTGAAGTGCCTGTACAAGAAATTTTTCTCGAATTCGCCCTTCCTGTCAGCCGGCATTACAGGATATCCATTGTGCAAAAGGCCTTGGTAGAGGAACTCTCCCTGCAGGCTCACGCCATCTAGCTGCACCGGAAAAGGATAGAGCACGACGCTGCGGAATTTTTCCTTTTCGTTATCCATTCAGAGCACTTTCCTGAAAGCTTCGGTTGGCGAGCAGCTAATGAACTCGAAACTGCCCTCAGAAAAACCATACACATCCCTGATTAAATGCTTTTTCTTTTCATGCTCCTCGCGGGAAAGCCTGAAAACCGTTTTAGCTTTCGGGTTAGGCTTTGCCCTGAACGGCCCTTCTTTCCTCACGTAATCGAAGCAAAAAATTTCTTTCGCCCTGAGCAGGCCTTCCCTGTACATCCGCATGACAGCATTGTGCGTCTCGGCGTGCCGCTTGTGCCCGTACTCGCCGTTGCTATTGTGGGTGAACACCACGTCAAACTCCTTGTCATGAACCACCGGTTCCACCCTCTTCACTACTTCATCAAGGCGTGGCAGGTCTTCCTCAGGATGGTCGTCCTCGAGGTCAGAGATGAAGCCTCTTGCATTAAGGTGTTCACATACCCTGAAGAACTTGGGCTTCCTGTCAGGGTCTTCTTTGCGGCAGAGCGATAGTATTGTCCATTGCCAGTCCTTTTCGCGCAGGATTTTGCCCCCCATCCAAATCGTCTCATCATCAGGGTGCGCAACGACCACAAGTGCCTTCTTCATTGCAAGAATCATGACGCGAAAAGGAATAAATATCGTGAACGTCCTATGTACAATATGAATGTGTTCGCTGTCGGTGACCTGAACGTTGACTTGTTCACGGTGGAACCGGAAAAATTTACGTTTGGAGAGGAGCACAGGACAGGGAGAATCTACGTGACGCTTGGCGGCAATGCGGCGAATTTTGCGGCGGCGCTCTCGTCGCTTAAGGTTGAGACGCGCCTCGTGAGCGCGCTCGGCAACGACCTCTACACCGGTTTCCTGCTGCGCGAACTCAAAAGACACGGCGTGAAACCACTTCTGTCCCGACAAAATGCGCCAAATGGCGTATCGAACATCCTCGTGAGGAAAGACGGCGAGAGGGCGATTGTTTCCTGCAAAGGCGCGCTGCTCGGCCTTGACGTGAAAACAGTTAGGAAAAAAATATTGCCGAGACTTAGAGAGGGGGACATTGTTTGCTTCGGTGGGTTCTTCCACCTCCCAAAAATGAGAATGGGCTTTCCAGAACTTCTTGGACAGATAAGGGTGAAGGGCGGTCTCGTTATCTTTGACACGACCTTTGATGAATATGGAAAATGGAATATCGGCAGCTTTGCAAGGCATGTCGATTACATTTTCACCAATACTGCCGAACTCCAAAAAATCACCAGGACGCGCGGCCTGGCAGCAGGCGCTAAGAGGCTTCTTGCAATGGGCACGGGCAAGGTCGTGGTAAAAATGGGTGCGAGGGGCGCTGCTTTCTTTTCAAATGGTGTGGAAAAGTCCGTGCCAGCGCTTCCGGTCAAGGCATATAACTCGACGGGCGCCGGTGATTCCTTTAACGCGGGATTTGTTTATAGCCTCGCAAAGGGTTTCAGCGCGAAGAACTGCCTGCTCTGCGGGAGCTTCGCTGCGGCGAAGAGGGTCGAGGGTGAGGGGTTTGCGTTGGCGAATGAAAAGGAGCTGCGGCGTTTTCTGGGCAAAAGGAATCTTGCCGAGGTAGAGGTCGTTAAAAATTATTCAGCCATGTCGAAAAGGGCGGCTGACATTATAATCCGGCAGCTGCATGAAAAGCCAGGGTCCGTGCTCTGCCTTGCTGCTGGTAAGACACCGCTCGGCACCTACTCAAGGCTAGTGCGAGCTCACAGGGAAGGCCTTGCTGATTTTTCAGCCGCTACATTCATCCAGCTCGACGAGTACCTCTGCTCTGAAGAGAAGGACAGCTTCGGCCATCTGCTGAAAAAACATTTGCTCGGGGAGGTCAATTTTAGGACGAAGAACATTTTCCTGTTCAACAGGGACGCCGGAAACCTCGGCGCAGAGTGCCGGCGCCTTGATTTTTTGGTAAAGAGAAAGGGCATCGACCTCCTGTTGCTTGGAATTGGGGAGAACGGACACATCGCCTTCAATGAGCCTGGCACCGGCTTCAACTCCAATACCCACGCCCTGAAACTTACCCCTGGCCTCCTGGCACGCAGGGCCAAGAAGTTCTCAGGGCCACGCCCTGCACGGGCAATAACTCTTGGCCTGAGGCAGGTAATGGCTGCGAGGAAAATCGTGCTCCTCGCAAGCGGCAGGAAAAAAAAGCGAGCGGTCCGCGGTGCGCTCAGGCAAAAGCCCTCTCCAGCGCTGCCGGCATCAATCCTCCAGATGCACCCGAATGCTATAGTGGTTAGTGACAAGGCGGCAGGAATGGCTTTTTAGAAGACAGCGAAAATAATTCGGGTGATTTTTCACGTCTGCTATCTATCAAGCCGCCTAAAAAACCACAAAACTTTCGCGGCTTGATATAATTAGCGTGCGGAGCAAGTTCTACCGAACCCCATTGGCTAGGTAGTACAGGTTTGGCGGCGACCTATCCGCCGTTCCCGTTCTGTATCGAGAGCCTCGCGGTGAGGTAGGAAATGGCTGATTCTGCCCCTTGGTTCGCGTTCACGCCGCCGCGCGTGAGGCCGTCAAAGCACCCGCCTGTTGATTCGTCGTAGAGGACAAGGCCTTCCGAGTTCCTTCCGGAGAACCAGTCGAAGGATGCCTTTGCCTTCTCGAGGTATTCGGTTTGGCCTGTTTTCTCGTATGCCTTGAGGTAGGCCATTGTCATGCCTGCCGCCTCGATTGGCTGCTGGTCGTATTTCGACCTCTCGAGGTTCCTATGGTACCAGTTTTCCTGGCCTATTGGTATGAGGATGCCGTCGATGAACATTGTTTGGGTGAGGAAGTGCATTGATTCCTTTGCAATCTCAAGCGCTCTCCCGCTATTATCTATCTGATGAGCCTCGAAAAGCGCTTCAGGTATGTTGCTGTTCGCATAGGTGAGCGAACTCTCAAACCACTTCCATTCCTCATCCGAATGGTGGTCGTAGCTGGAGACAAGGGACTCGATGATGTGGTCCTTCATCCCGTTCTGCTTGGTGTAATCGAGCGAATCAACTAAGCCCATCAACGTGTTCGCCTGCGCACGCAGCGAATTTATCTCTGGCTCGTTCTCGATTGATTTCTCAAAAACCCTCTTCGCCCTGAGCCTCATGCTCTCTGGGAGTGCCGCGGAACTTATCGCGTCTCCGAGGGCGCTAACAGTCCTTCCATAGCTGTCCTCGCTGCCGACGTCATCCATTGTTTCCCTTGATGGAGAATACATGTTGTGGAACATTCCATCCGGCATCTGGGCGTTTTCGATGAATGACAGGTAGGTTTCGGTGAGGCGGAGCAGCCTGCCTGAGCGTACCTTTTCGTACCCTTTTACAGTGAGTGCCAGCGCGCGAGCGTTGTCGTCGAGGGAATAGCCACTCTCAATGTCCGGCTCCGAGTACTTGGCGAACTGTATTATACCAAAGCCATCTGTCATCCTTTGCAGGTGCCTGAAGCTGAGCCTTGGAAGGCGAGAAAAGGCGTCGGCCCACTGGCCTGAAAGCCGGGAGAAGAGGTTTAGGTAGCCTGTTGAGACGTTCTGCCACGTCATCTTCCTGCTGAACTCGTAAGCGTTCCTCTCCAACGCTTTCCTGAAACTGTGGTTGCCGAGCATGTTGGTTATGGCATGGCTGAAGCCAGAGGGAGAGTTGTCCTCGATTATCACCCCCCTGCCCTCGCCGAGCACTTCCTCATTGTATTTGTTGCACGAGGCGACAATGGCTTTGCCTGCGCTGAGCGCGTAGCTCACGGTGCCGCTGCAAATCTGCCTTCTGTCTAGGGAAGGAGCGAGATACACATCGGCCATGCCAAGGCACTCCACGATTTCTTCCGATGACACGAACTTGTTGAGGAATTTCACGTGCTTCTGCACGCCGTGCTTGCGCGCGAGCTGTATTAGCTCCTGTCTGTAGGTCTCGCCTTCCTGCAGCCTCACCTTAGGGTGGGTACCTCCCATCACGAGATAAACAACATCTGGATGCACTTTCACCACAGCCGGCAGAGCCTCGATGACCTTTTCTATGCCCTTTCCCCTGCTCAGCATGCCGAATGTCAGCAGCACCTTATTTCCAGCGAGGCCATACTTCCTCTTGCTCTCCTCGTGCCTCCCAAACTTTATGGTTGGGACGCCGTGCGGGAGAATAGAGATTTTATCCGGCGGCGCGCCGTACTCCTGCACCAGAATTTTTTTTGCGGCCTCTGTCATCACCACTACCGCGTGGCTAAGCCTGAAAACTTCCTGAACGACACCCTTCATCCTCTCATCAGGGTTCTCAAGGACTGTGTGGAGTGTCGTGATGATTTTCTTGTCGAGGCGCTCCATGAGCGTGAGCAGATGGGAGCCGTACTGCCCACCAAAGAGGCCGAACTCGTGCTGGATGTTCACAACTCCAACGCCCTTCATGGAATTTATCCTCGCGGCGGCCCTACTGTAGCTCTCAAGGTTCCCTTCGGTGAGGGTAAGGCAGACCTTGGGCGGGTATTTGTGGAGGCTGGACTCGTCCTCGTTCACCGCCACGACCGCAACGTCCAATGTGTGCCAGAACTTTTTCTTCAATTCCTCGGCGAGGTTGCTCGTGAAGGTCGCGATGCCGCACTCGCGCGGAGGATATGATGATAGAAAGAGTACCTTAGCTTTGCCCATGCTTTTTCAGTAGATACTTATTGGAGTTTTCTTATTTTAATTCGTTTCGTTTTGCGTTACGGTAAACGACCAGCTCATTCCAGCGAACTGAGTATCCTTTTCAGCGCCATTTTCCTCACGCTGATGCACGAGTCAGCGGCGCCGCTGTAGATGAGGAGGCTTTTCCCGTCAGGAGTGGTGAGAGCTGAGGTTGGAAATACCACGTTGTTCACGAAGCCGTGCCGCTCGAACTCCTTTTCCGGCGAGAACAAAGGCTTGTCTGGAGGCGACCTCGCTATCACCATTGCCGGGTTCTTTGGACTGAAGAGGACCGCTCCCGCGCTGTAGATTTTCGGCGACTCGTCGTTCTCCAAATCTACATTCTGCACTCCATGGTAAATCATGAGCCAGCCCTCTTCCGTTTTTATGGGCACTGTACCGGAGCCTATGCGCAAGCCGTCCCACATACCCTTGCGCGGCGCCATGACTGCCTTGTCCCTGCCCCAATACACGAGGTCCTTGGAGTAGGACACCCAGATGCTCGGCCTGTCGAAAATCATAGTGCCTTCAGGCCTGTGCAGCGCAACGTACTCACCATTGGCCTTCTCGGGAAAAATCACCGCGTCCTTGTTCTGTTGCCTGAAAATGATGCCGCGCCTCTCCCAGTGGTTCAGGTCACTTGAGAGCGCGAGGGAAGTTGAAACGCCCGTTGATTTTGAAACGGAAACGTAGGTCATCGCGTACCTTCCGTTGCCCTCGAGGCGCGTTATCCTCGGGTCTTCCACGCCAAAATCCCCGTCCTCGGTCAGGCCTGTGAAGTGCGGCCTCTGGCTTACCTCCTTCACATCCATCCCGCCCTTGTCGAGCAGGATTTTCCTGAAGTGGGAAATTGTCGGGAGCCGCGCGATGTCGCCGTGCATGATGAAGCAGCCCTTGTCCCAGCGGCACTCGTGCCTCGGAATTTTTTCCATTACAATGCCAGACTTTTTCCTTCCCTCAAACCTCGGCGCGAGGAAGTACTTCTCCCCGTGCTTAGGGGTTTCTGTGATGCGCGCGAGCAAAAGTATGTTGCCATTCCCAAGCCTCACTGCTGCCGGGTTGATTGCACCCCTCACCCTGAAAATAGGGATGGTTGGCCTTATGTCCTTCGGCGAGACAAGGAGCTTCGGTTTTCCGTCCATGGTAGTGTTGGTGGGAGGAAGTGGTATTTATTCCTGACGATAGCGGACAACCTCGGGCAAGGCGATATTTTCGACCGACCTAGGGCATATTGGGCAAAGCCACCAGCGCGTTAGGGTGTGTAAGTTTTAGTTGGGGTGTACGCCGTTATAAGGCGCATCATTGCGGGACTGATTTCCAGGCCTCTAAAAACGATTAAATACTGCTTTGCGCATGTATTTGCGGTCGATGGTCTTGGAGGAAACAGGCGAGAAGCTAAAGAACCTCATTCCAGAGGGCGAGAGTGAATCCGAGCTCGCCAGCGAAATCCTCGAGCCGAGAGACAGAAGCTTTACCAAAGGGAAGAAGAGACAGAGCCCGCTTATCAATCTCCTGGTTAGCCTGCTGATTGTCGCAGGAC
>SBBR01000045.1 GCA_005239615.1 archaeon | reverse complement strand
TTGCCCCCCATGCCTTCCGAAGCCAATTCCTCCTCCACTAGAGTGGCCTGCATGAGGCCTGTGGCTGCCGTGTATTGGATGGGGATGCCCGTGAGCGTGTGAATCCCCTGAACTCGAGGAAGCTCGCATAAACGCTCCTGTCCTTGGCGCTTCTTGCTTTCAGCTCCAGCCTGTCAAGGTAGTCGTCCATGGACAGGCCGATGGTCCGCATCGCGATTTGGATGGGGAAATCAAGTGAATTGAGGAAATCCCGATATGCAGCAATCACCGACTGTTTGTGCGTTTCGGAAAGCATGCGGAAGTTCATGGGCTGAACCTGTATAATTGCCTTTACCGCGCCCCCTTTCATGAAGACGGCGTCGCCCTCGATTTTCTCCACGTCCATGAACCCTGCCATTTGCTTGTCGAAGTAGCCTGCCTGCCTTGGCTTGGAGACAAAAGAGAGCAACGCGAGGGTTTTTTCCTTGAGGCCGAAGAAGGCAAAGCCGGCGCCGAGGAGAAGCAGCGCGCAGGCAATTGCCGCCTTCACCTCCATGGGCAATGTTGTCTTGAGGAAAACTATAAGGGCTGCCGAGGAGAAAAGGCCAAGCCAGAGCGACTGCCATATTGAGAGGCTGAACATTATTTTCTCCTCGTACTTCAGCTCCGCAGGAATCTCGTATGACACCAACCATCCCTCCCAAAACCAACGCCGCATACCACGCGAATGCGCCATAAAGCACTGCACAATGCCACACAAATACAATGCCATTTCCCTGCTATTTCACTTCGGTGTGCCGGCCTGGCTTTGTCCCAGTGACAGCGTGCTGTTCAGCGCGTTCAGGTTCTCACCCAAATTATGCATTGACTGTGCGAGTCCTGAAGCTTCATGGCTGTGGTTGGGCGCTGGAGCGAAAGGCATGACCGCTGATTTCAGCAGCGCGTACACCATCATCGCTAGGTTAGCAATTCCCACAGCAATGAACGCGAACGAAGGCACGAGGCCTTGGTGGGCCGGAAATGCGCCTGCCATGCTTCCAGCGGCGCCGAACACAAGCGTGTCGACTATTGGCATGGCGAGTGCCGCGCCTATGAGGCTGAACACCGCCTTCCCCCACTGTTTCAGCGGAGGCGTGAAATACAGGAACATACCCAGCGGGAAGAGGCCAGCCGCGACGAGGAGGAAAAGGTAGCGCAGGACAATGGTACTAAGGGCAAACACGATGGAAGTCCCGAAGAAGAGGAGCTGTCCTGCTCCAAGGCCGCTGAGCATTCCAGGCAGGAAAAAGGATACCGGGACAGAAGCCCATGCGGAGCGCGTCACTGTGGCAGAGAGCTCTAGGGCGATTGTGTAAACAGGGAACGAGGAGTTCACAGCCACTACCATTATAAGGGCGTTCAAGAGCCACTCTTTCGCCCTGTGCCTCCTCTCCGGGCTCAGGCCTGCGAACAGGAATGCAAATCCCGCTGCGAGGAACACGAGCAGGTAAAGCGACGAAACAACTGCCGTTACAGTATCCGCGAGGCCTTTCATCGGCGCGGGGTCGGGATTGGCGGAAACAACCTCCCCTAAGAAGGACAGCATCTCCGCGTCCAGCGCCCTTATCGTGTCCTCGAAGTATGCCTTGAAGAGGCTGAATACTGCTGATGGCACCCCTCCAACCGCGCCTATGATGTTGTCCGCATTCTGCCCAAAGCTGCTTATGAGGCCCTGCAGGTCGAAGTTTATGACGGGCTGCACCACGATCTGCCCTTCACCTGGTGCATGGGCATATTGTGTGGAAAGGAGGAGGAAAGTCAATACTATAGGCATGACAACTTCCGTGAACCTTTCCATGTGCCCACCTGTACCCCTAGCACATTGCGCCGCCCAGCTGGCGCACTGTCCCTTCTATTCAATCCCTATCACATGCACCTAATAGCAGACAGTGAAAGTAATTCGGCTATTTTCATAGTATCCGTGACTATATGGCTGTTTTTCAGCGAAGCCGTTCTCTTTCTTTTACGCCAGCCTTTCGTTTTCTCTTTCTAAGAGAAAGAAAAAGGCTGTTTCTTGTGTCTGCCCTATATAGTAAACCGCCCAAAAATATCGGAAAACTTTTGCGGTTTGCTATAATGGAAACCTGACACTCTGCGGGCCTGGGCATTTGTACCCTGCAATTTTCACCCATGCCTGTTGGCGAGGCCGCAATGCATTATCTTGTTTTGAGTGAAGGTGTAGCGGTGCCAGTGTCCTCGGTTTCACCCCGCCACTACAGGCGCCGTGAGGTAGTCCACCACCAGGGGCGCCACCCACACAAGGACAAGACCCACCACAGCATATGACACCATGGACTTCGCGCTCTCCCTAGCCTGTATGTTGCTGCCCGAGAACATGTACATCGCCCCAGCGGCCGTGATTGCTATCATGCCGAGCACTGAAACGATGACCTTCATGAGGTCGTATATCTTTGTTATCGGAGCCTTTATGTCATCCGCCGCGTCCGCGATGCCAACGCTTGCAAGCATCAGCAACGCCAGCGCGGCCACTAACTGTCTTCTCATTTTTCAACCCCCTGAAAAATTACGGCACTGCAGCCTTCCGGAAAATCAGGAGTGGCCTGCGTGCAGCATTCCACTGCAACCTACACCTGCTCGGCCATATAAATATTTTTTGTTCGCCCAGTTCGGACAGATGATACACTAAGTGGCTCAATATGGCCATAAGCCGCTCAGCAACCTGAAAGGGCTCTTGGCATTCAATGGCCTTGTCACTTCATTGTATGAAGCCTCGTGCCATTAGGGACAAGACGTTTGCTCGCTGTACAAACAGTTGCTTTGGCGATGCTCAAAGGACCGCGGATGCGGCAAGGACCAGCGGGAACAGCACAAGCTGGTGCAAAAAATAGATTGCAAGGGAGTTTTTTCCAAGCAGCCCAACAAAACGCACAACTCTTGGCTCATATCCAAGGTTTAGCATGGTCGGCCTGCCCCCTTTATAAAACGTGTTTCCGACGAATATGCCGATGAGCACCGCGCCGAACCACGGCAGCACAGGGAAAAAGTCGAGAGTGGGAGAAGGTACGGCGAGGCCCAGCCACACAAGGGCGGAGACCTGTATGTACTGGAGTGGAATGGTGGCGGGGAGCGCAATCACAGCCGCCGCAATGATAAGGTTAAGGTATTTCCATTTTGCAAACGGTATTGCGAGGACACGGGAGACCCCAATGAGGTGCAGTATCCCAAAGTAAATGAACTGCTCGCGGTACAGTATGAACGTGAAGAGCGTGAGCAGCATCCCACCTGAAAAAATGAGTGCCCCGCTTTTCACTGCAACGAACACATCAGTTTCCCTGCCCAATCCGTGTTTGAGCGCAAAAGTCACTCCCACAAGAGCGAGGAACAGGCCGGCCGTGGCCTTCTGGAAAACGCCCCAGAACCCAGTGTAGAGGCTCACCTCTATGAAACCGAAGTAGTTGAGGTCCCACATGAAATGGAACTGCACCATCATTAGGATGGCGACTCCACGGACAAAATCGATTTCCCAGAAGCGCGGCATGAACTGATCTGCAAGCATAGGTTTTATATGAGGCCGCACGTATTTTCCCTGGCTACGTTCCGCTACAGGCAAAGGGTGATTAGATCGTCGGTGGGGCTGTTGATTGGCATATTACGGCGTTATTTACCATGGCTCTGCACCCCCTATCAATTTCCGATTCAGTGGAAACCAACATACCTAAGAATCAGGCTGATAGCGACTATCGTGCCGTCGTGCATAACTGGCTTGTGGTTGACCTCCATAACCAACACTTTCCTATCCTTTCTCACCATGTCGAGCCTGTAGGGAGGCCCCGGCTTTCCGCTCATCGTCTGCGAGAACTCGGTAATTGCCTTGGGGAGAGAGGCGGGAGCAACCACCCCTATTTCCGCAAAATGCCTTCCAAGCAGCTCCTTCCTAGAGTAACCCGACATTATCTCAGCTGTGGCGTTCATGTACCGCAGGTAACCGAGGCTGTCCAAAACCATGATAGGGTCGAGTGCGTTTTCCACCAGCTCCTCGTAGTTCACGCCTTCCGCAAGGCTCTTGATTTTTTTCTCGCCATCGATCATGCTGCCAGTCACAGCTAGGCGGGAAAGCTATTTAACGTTTTTGAATCGTGAATTGCGTTGACTTCTGATTGTTAAGAGGCGCCGCCCGCTCGCCCTTAAGAGCACCCGCTCGTTGCGCCACAGTCGTCGCACACAGTGCACGAACCGTTACGCTTGACCTTCATCGAGCCACACGCGCCGCACTGGTCTCCTGTGTATCCCCTGCTCCGCGCAATCTGGACCTTGAGCTCCTGCTCACTGCCGCCCCTGTCAATCTCCTCCATCGACTGCTTGGCAAGGATGGCGGTCTGCTTTTCCTCAGGAGGGAGGATTTTCTTCTGCACGCCGGGGATTTCTTCCTCGGCAGGCTTTATGTGAACAAAGTCAGTCCTACCGAGGTACTCGTAGCCAAGCGCCCTGAAGACGTAGTCAATGATTGAGGTTGCCTGCTTGATTGCCTCGTGGCCCTGAACAGGGCCTGAGGGGTCGAAGCGCGTGAACGTGAAGGAATCCACGAATTCCTCGAGCGGCACGCCGTACTGCAGCGCCTTGGAAACAGCGACCGCAAAGCAGTTTAGGAGCGCCCTGTATGAAGCGCCTTCCTTGTACATATCTATGAAAATCTCGCCGAGGGTCCCGTCAGGATATTCGCCTGTCTTGATGAATACCTTGTGGCCCCCGACAGTCGCTTCTTGGACAAACCCGAACCTCTTTGTGGGGAGCTTCCTTTTCTCAAGCTTCAGCGCAATCTTATGCTGCACTTGGCTTGGTCCTATGGTCTCGTCCACATCATCCCCCTCGCCCAGCCACGCAATCTCGTCCTCGCTGCTTATGGTGTTGAGCGGTTGCGATAGCTTGCTGCTATCTCTGTACAGTGCGTTGGCCTTTATCATGAGCTGCCACGACTGAAGGTAGGCGTCCTTGATGTCCTCAATTGTGCAGTGGTTCGGCATGTTGATTGTCTTGCTGATGGCTCCGGAAATGAAGGGTTGCGCCGCGGCCATCATCTTTATATGTCCCATGTGATGAATGAATCTCTTGCCCTTCCTCCCGCACTTGCTCGCGCAGTCGAAAACAGGATAATGCTCCTGCCTCAGGTGGGGCGCTCCCTCTATGGTCATGGTGCCGCACACGTAGTCGTTCGCGGTCTCGATATCATCCTTCGTGAAGCCCATGGCTCTCAGCAGGTCAAACCCAGCATCCTTCAGCTGCGCATCAGTGAACCCGAGTTTTTCCCTGCAGAAGTCATCGCCGAGCGAGTACCTGTTGAACGCGTGCCTGAGGTCAAAAATATTCTGGAGCTGGGTCTCGATTGCAACGACCTTTTCAGGCGTGAACCCGCGTTGGCCAAGTGTTTCCCTATTGATTGCAGGGCATCCTTCTAAAGTGCCGTGGCCTTTCACATATTTCACAATGTCATCAATCTGCCCATCGCTGTAGCCTAGCCTCCTGAGCGCCCTCTCCACCGACTGGTTGACAATCTTGAAGTAGCCTCCTCCTGCCAGCTTCTTGAACTTCACAAGCGCGAAATCCGGCTCTATTCCTGTGGTATCACAGTCCATGAGCAATCCAATGGTTCCTGTTGGAGCTATCACGGTTACTTGTGCGTTCCTGTACCCGGATTTTTCGCCGAGCGCAAGCGCCCTATCCCACACGCTACGGGCCGCATCGAGGAGATTCTCGGAGCATTTCTCTGCACTTATCCCAATTGGCTTTATGGTGAGGCCCTCGTACTCGGATGGTTTTGCATTGTAAGTCGCGCGTCTGTGGTTCCTGATTACGCGGAGCATGTCATCCCTGTTGTGCAGATATCTTGGGAAAGGCCCAAGCGCTCCAGCCATCTCCGCCGAGGTTGCATATGATTCGCCACAGAGGATTGAAGTGAGGGCGCCCGCGACTGCCCTGCCCTCGTCAGAGTCGTAAGGGATGCCTTGTACCATGAGGAGGGTTCCAAGGTTCGCGTAGCCGAGGCCGAGGGTCCTGTATTCATAGCTCTTCTGCGCAATCTCTTTCGAGGGGAACTGGGCCATGAGCACGCTTATCTCAAGCACAATTGTCCAGAGCCTCACAGCGTGTCTGTAGTCATTGACCTTAAAGTTGCCCTCCGCATCGAGGAAGTGCATGAGGTTGATGCTCGCGAGGTTGCATGCCGTATCATCGAGGAACACGTACTCTGAGCAATTGTGGACTGATATGCCATTTGCTATGAATGAATGTGTAAACGGTTCCGTAAGGTCATAAACCTTTTGCTCGCCGATGTATTCCAGTGAACGGACTACATCAAATGGCTTGTCCGCATAGGCCGTAACACCGGAATTTAGTTCCGCCAGTTGAATACTCTTGTGTGATTGAGGCATGAACCCTATAAGTTGTCCGAAAAAAATTCTCGAACTCCTTGAAATCCGCAAACTGTGCATTTCCCTGACATTGTACTCTTTCGTTCCGCCCTTGCCGTCGGCGAGCATTGTTGTGAGTTTTCCTGCCCTGCGATTCCTGTAAACTTTGCTTTTAATTCCAAAGCCAAGCAGCAGGACCTGAACTCCTTTGAGCATTTCGTGGCTAGTTGAATCAAGCGCAACATACTGGCTTTTCCCCCCATAATTGGCTATAGTGCCATTGGTCGTGAACAGACCCTGCAGTATGTATTTTTGCTCGCCAAGGGACAGGCTGAACATTTTTTCCGAAATTGTTTTTTCGTGCGATTTCTGCGAGAGGTCGACAAATTGTGCTATTCTGTCAATGGTGCTCTTTGCGACAAGGTTGATTTTTGACGTCGTGGATGCTTGGGTGACCATAGCCCCTCGGTTTTGGTACGTTTTCCTTTCAAAACCTGTTGAGCAATATTCTCCGATTTTTTTTAGGATGTTCTCTTCTGCTTTGTCCATCGTGATTTGTATTACACCACCTGAACCTAAGCCATCGCCGAGGTAAATTCCAAGCAGCCTGTAAAAGTCCTTCTCCTCAGGCTCGATTACCTGTGCCAAAGGCCTGGAAGGAAGGCACACATAATCGTCTTTCGTGAGCTCTGCGCAGGCTACAAACCCCCTGTTGGCAGTGTAGACCTGGTGGTCTGCAGTGAGCTTAAGTTCGTACCCAGCTTTTGTCGTCAAAAGGTAAACAGGCTTTACACCTGTTTCAAAGGAACCGTTTGTCAGACCCGTGCTCATCTCCCCAAGATTGGTGATTATCTCGGTCTCCATTCCGACAAGCGAATCAATGCGCCGCCAACCATTGTTTTTTGTCAACACCAAAGTGTCCCCCGTGACGCACGGGTTAGTTGCGTTTATGCGCCCGTCCTTGGGGCATGTATGCCACTCCTGTATCGTGTCATCGAACTGCAGGCCCGGGTCAGCAGAATGCCACGCCGCCTGCGCAATGCTGTTCCACAGGTCCCTTGCCTTCAGCGTTTTTGCGATTTTATTGTTGGTCCTGTACTTCAGGTCCCAGTAGCCGTCGTTCAGCACAGCCTCAATGAACTTGTTGCTCACCCTAACAGTGTTGTTCGAGTTCTGCCCGGAAACAGTAAGGTAAGCTTCCGAGTTGTAGTTTGTGTCGTATGTCCTGAAGTCAATGGCCTTTTCCCCCTGCTCCGCGAGTTGGAGGACGCGGAAAATGTAGTTCGGGTGGATGTTCTCCTTCAGCGCCTGCCTTATGGCACCGCCAAGCGCCTTGTTCTTACCAACATCAGTAGATTTTCCCACGTGTGCCAGGCGCATAATCTCATTGAGGTGGTAGTCGCATGCCTTCGCGCCGGCAACCATCGCCGCGACCTTCTGTTCCTCGATGAGCTTCCACATCACGAACTGTTCGATGTCAGGGTGGTCAACATCCAGTATGACCATCTTGGCGGCCCTTCTGGTGGTGCCGCCTGACTTTATCGCCCCTGCGGCGCGGTCGAAAATCTTGAGGAATGACATGAGGCCAGAGCTGTAGCCACCCCCAGAAAGCGGTTCACCCGAGCCGCGGAGCATGGAGAAGTTCGTGCCTGTTCCAGAACCATATTTGAATATCCTCGCCTCGCGCGTCACCAAATCAAAAATTCCGCCCTCGTTAACGAGGTCGTCCCGCAGTGACTGTATGAAGCAGTTATGGACAACCACCCCATTTGCCAAGAATTTGCCACTTTCCGTCTGGATATCATAGACGGTTTCTTCGCCCAAGTAGTCAATTTGGGAAACAGTTTCTAGTGAAATCGGGCGCTTTCTTTTGCCTATGGCCTGGGAATTGAGGAATTCTAATTTGGATTTTTTGTCCTCCGAAATAAACCCTATCAGGTTTTGGAATTTTAGGCGTTCTGAATAATATGCAATTTCAACATGGTATTCCAAGTTCCTGTCTTCCCTTGAATCGTCGCAAAGGCTCACTCTTGAGTATATACCATTGTTGAGGAGAAGGATCTGGACCTGGTGCGCAAGGTTCTGTGAGATTGTGGTAAGGGCCACGTCCCATGAATTTATCCCGTCTTCGTTTCTTATCTTGACACACCCGCCTGCCTGGAACAATGCACGGAGGAATGCCCTCTGTACATCCATAGGAGATTCAAATACCCTCTTCGGTACACTTGCGGTCAGGCAATTTTTATTCAGACCGTGTTCTTCCACGAATTTTATAACTTCCTTAAAGTCCCTGCATACAATCCTGTATTCCGGACTTATTTCTTTTTTCACTGTTACAGTAAAGCCACCGAAAATTTTTTTGAAAAGGCCGGTCACATGTTCATATTCCTCTTCATTGATTGTTATGACGCCGAACATTGTTGTTTTTCCGTATTTGCCGAAATATCCATCCCCAACAACCCATCCTGAAAGTTCGGCTTTTGCAATTTCCATTTCTGTCGATTTTAACAGCTGGACGGTCCCGCTATTCGGATTTTCGACGGTTTTTTCATATGCGCTTTCAGTGTTTATCGCCTGCTGGACTTTCTGGCCCAATATCTTCCCAAGCTCATTCCATGAAAATTCCTCTTCCCTTGTAAGGGCTGACAGGACAAGGTGGTCGTCCGTGAAATCAATGTAGTTTCCATTTGCGAGGGTTGCCCTGTAGATTTTTTTTACACCGTTTTCCCTGACGGCTTCAATCCTTACAAAGCTTTCCCCATCGAATACCTTCAGGCCGACGAGGTTTTCATCCACAATACGACCAAGTTCCATAATCCCTTTTTCAGTGAAAAGCATAGTATCATACCGTCCGCAGGCATGGGGCTGCGGATGCGTATAAGCGTCCGTTGATTGTGTGAGCTTCCCCGTTTCAGGGTCGACGTAGTAATGCCCCTGCGGCGGCCCTGTTATCCCGTAGCTGTGGCTGAGACCCGTGTTGAACCACTGCGGGGAATTAGGCGCGGCATACTGGTTTATGAGCATGAACTTCAGCTCATCCTCGAATGCATTGGCATCGTCTGGCGAAGCAAAGTACCCGTGCTTCTCGCCCCACCACCTCCATGTCTCGGCAAGCCTTGAAACAACTTGCCTCGCGCTCCTCTCCGGACCGAGGACCGGCTTTCCATCCTTGTTCAGCATCGGCTTGCCGTCCATGTCGAACTGCGGCACGCCTGCCTTCCTGAAGTATTTCTGGGCGAGGATGTCAGTTGCTATCTGGGTCCACTGCTTCGGCACCTCGACGTCGCGCATTTCAAAAACAGTGCTGCCGTCCGGGTTCTTTATCACTGACGAGCGTAACTCGTATTCGATTCCTTCTAGCGGGTCGCTGCCTTTTCGCGTGAATGCCCTTGGTATCGCCAGCCCCTTTTTCCCGGCGGTCTTCGTGCCACTGGATGAAACGGTTTTTGCGGTCATACTAACCCCTTTTCCCCACATCAACTATTTTTTTCACTTGGCTTATTTTTAGCAGGAATTATTTCAACACGCCACTTGTATAAAAGCTTTCCTCGGCAACAATTTTACTTTGGAAAATGAAAATTATTACTCATTATAATACATATTTATAACCAATTTTTTTTCTATCGAATTTTCGAGTTTGCTTTCTAAACTAATTTTTGGGCGTTCGGAATGGGGCGTTCTAGGTGCCGTTTTGGCGCTTATAGGGGTCTGTAGGGTCTGGCAGTCATAGTTTTTCGGGTTCTTTTTATAAACTGATGCCGTGGAAAAATTTTTCCTGAGGGGTATGTGCATTGAAAGAGCTTGCTGATGTGGATTTCGAAAAGTTCGTTGGCCAGAAAACGACCGTTATAATAGACTTCTGGGCGCCGTGGTGCGGTCCGTGCAAGATTTCCTCGCCGGTTTTCGAGGAACTCTCAAAGGACAAGGATTTTGTCGGAAAAATCGAGTTCGCGAAAATGAACGTTGACGAGAACCCCGAAACGCCGGGCAGGTTTGGCATCTTCTCCATTCCAACCTTCCTGATATTCAGAGAAGGCGAACAGGTGGGGGAGATACATGGCGCCATCCCGAAGGCCGACTTTAGGGAAAGACTCAGGGAATTCGTCTGAAAGTGTTTTCACGATTCAAATTTTAATACGCCACACCCAAATGTCCCAAAACACTCACACCGCTGCAGCGTCCTGAACATGGCAGTGCGACATTCCTTCGAGAAAATCTTGGAAGTTGCAAAGTATCGACAGCACTTCTTCGACAGACTTCGCTTCCTGTAGCTTCACCCTGGCTTGCTTTGTGAAGTCAATTCCCTTCGTGAGCTGCAACGCCTTGAGCTTGATGTCGGGGAGCCGCACCATCCCAAGGCGGTTGCACTCGGCATAGTAGTCGAAGAAGCACGCGATTTTTTCCTGTGGTTCAGGTTTCCATTCCTCGCCGCGCAAGAGGAACTCGTTTATTGCCCTAAACACAAGCGGGTTTACCATTGCTGCGCGCCCGACCATGCCAAATTCACACCCTGTGGCTTCCAGCATCTCCTTAGCTTTGGGTCCCGAGTTCACATCGCCGTTCGCGACCACAGGAATGGAAAGTGCCTCACGGACTTTCCTGATTGCTTCCCAGTCAGCAGTGCCTGAGTAGTGCTGCTCTGCAGTCCTTCCGTGTACCATTATAGCGTTTGCACCCGCTCTCTCGATTTCCTTTGCAATGCTCACCGAATCATTTGCTCCCCACCCGAGCCTTATCTTGGCAGTCACTGGCTTGATTGTGGTTGTCTTTATCGCCCTAATGATGTCGGCAATCTTCGAAGGCTCCTTCAGAAGGGCCGCCCCTGCCCCTATCGAAACCTCCTTGTGCGAGGGGCAACCGCAGTTGATGTTAATCAGCTCGAAGTTCTTTTCCACGGCATCAACCGCCGCGATGAAGTCCTTCTCGGCCGCGCCGAAGAGCTGCACCCCGACAGGCTTCTCCTCAGGCACTGTGCGGATTGTGAAGAACTCGTTGTTGGTGAAAGTATCAGGATTACGCGCAATCTGCGTGGCGTTAATCTGCTCTGTAATAACCAGTCCCGCGCCCTGCTTCCTGCACATCAGCCTGAATGGCAGGGAGGTTATCGCGGCCATGGGCGCGAGGAAGAACGGCGAATCGACCCGGATGCCGCAGAACATCTTCATTTTTCCTGCCCCTCTTGATTAATATCTCCGAGTTTTACTCCTTTGAACCAACAACACAGTTCCATAGTGGTCATACTTGCCTAATTGTTCTGATATTTTGTCGAACCTTTGATTGGCCAGTTCCAACGCCCTTTTTGTGCCTTTAAGCCGTTTAATATTTTTTTCATTTGTGTCTCCCGCTTCTATTAGTTTTTCCAGGTCAATTTCGATTTGCCTTAGCCTGCCGATTTTCTGAGCTTCCGCGAGCAATAATTTCTGTGTTTGCTCTATCATCCTCTGGTTCTGGGCCAAATTTTTCTCTATTTCACGCAAATTGGCTTCTGTTGGGATAGTTTCCCGTCGCAGTTTTTTGCGCTGCAAAAAAAAATTCATGACCCGCCTGAATGCATTCATACACGCCCACTTTTGTCAAAAAAACCTAAAAAGATTATTTCTGCATATAAAACCCTTATAAATTTACCCCGTGGTGTTTATTATTAGTCATGTTCCGCGAGCGGTGCGAAGAAAGCCCTGTCAAGCCAGAAAGGGCGAAGGCAGTACGCCGTACCGCCGGCGGCCTCCTGCGCGGGGGTGGCAGAGTGGTCTAATGCGGCGGCCTGCTACAACCTTTTTCTTTTCGTTGGCACGAAAAGAAAAGCGTTAGCGGAAAAGAAAAGTGCAATGCGCTCTGAGCACAGGTTCTTTTTCTTTTTCGCCGAGGTTTTTATTTTTCTTGCAGAGCAAGGCTCTGCGAGGCCTCGTCCCGAAAGGGACAAGGTCTTCCCCAAGAAAAAGAAAAAGGTCGGTGGTGAGCCGTTACTCGAAAGGGTGCACGGGTTCGAATCCCGTCCCCCGCGTCCGTCCGGTTGAGCTGGGCGAAACCGGACATCAGGACGGGTTGTCGTACATTTTACCGAAACTTTTGGCAAAAGTTTCTTCGGGTCCCGTCCCCCGCGTATTCCTAATGGTTCCAATCGGCGTGTTTTATAGTCTTTTCGGTTGAGTAAGGAGGAACCATTTATGAGGGAATATATTCATCCGTATGAGCGTTTTTTGGAGCGCTCGCCTTGCCCATCAAATGCTGTTCCGTATGCGCAGACAGCGGCCCTTTGCCTATTTCGGGTAACCTTTCCACCCTGTGCTCGGAATGGGCCTTGGCATTGCGTGAAAGCTCCTCGTCGAGGCTTAGTTCCGAGAGGTTGTGCTCGCGCCTGAACTTGTTAATGCTGTTGAGCAGGTGCTGCCTGATATCCTCCGCCACGAATAATGGATAACGAGAGAGAAATTTAATAGTTGGTGTTTGCCTTTTTTGGGCAGGGTCTCTTGGCAAAAGGCTAAAACTAAAAATGGCAAGAATCAATCCCGCGCTTCATCAGGTATTTTTGGTGGTACCCCTCGGCCTTGTAGAATTCCTGCGCGGGGAGGATTTCCGTCACGATTTTCCTCCCGCCCCACACGCCTGATTTTTCTAGCCTTGACTTGGAACTCTCGGCGAGGCGCTTTTGTTCGGGGGTGTGATAAAAAATCTCCGACCTGTACTGGCTTCCCACATCAGGACCCTGCCTGTTTAGAGTAGTCGGGTTGTGGTTGCCCCAGAAAACCTTAAGGAGTTCCTTATAAGGCGCCTTGGAAGGGTCGTAAGTGATTTGCACTGCTTCCGCATGCCCCGTCTCACCGGTGCAGACTTCCTCGTATGTCGGATTTGGGGTTCTCCCACCGATGTAGCCGGCGCTTGTTTCTATGACTCCGGGCATTTTGCGGAACCCTTCTTCCACTCGCCAGAAGCAGCCCGCCGCGAAGGTCGCGGTTTCCAGCGCTTCTTTCTTTTTCTTTGCAGCACCCATCAGAAGTCACTTTCATCGTTGCATACAGACATGGTTGCCAAGTGGTTATTATGCTTTTTTCCGGATTGTGGGGTAAAAATAAAAATTAGTTGCCCCACTCTCGCGGGGCAGTTGATGGTCCAAGCGCAATCTTCACTTGCTCGAGAGCTTATGGCCCTTCACGTACCCCCAGAGCTTCTTCGTCATCTCCGATGGGGTTATCTTACCCGTGCCGAAGACCTTCTCGAGCGAGTCATCGCATCCCTTGAAGCAAATGCTGTAACCGCCGAATGCAGGTTTTGCCATGTTGTTTCCTCCTTTTGGATTACAATCCTAATTTTGCTTTGAGGATTAAGGACTAAAATCTATTTAAACCGTGCAGTATCGCCCCTGTCGCCGCGCATCTTTACTTGAATTCCCAAACTGCTGCGACCAGAAACGTCCAGCCCATTCGCCCCTGAACTTGGATTTAAATACCTTAACAACAAATTTCTTTCCAGTGCAGGAGTAGCAAAGCGGTCAAATGCGCTGGACTCAAGCGGCCTTTTTCTTTTCGTTGACACGAAAAGAAAAACCCCCGGGAAAAAGAAAAGTGTAAAAGAAGGAAGAGAACTGCTCTGCCCCGATGTCTCATTGCGCCTGAGTTATCCAGTGGCTCAGTGCCTTCGGCGGTTCGAATCCGCCCTCCTGCAGTCTTACCTTTCTTACTTGTAAGATAGGTTTAAATTCCTGTCCGGTGCAATAGTATTAGGTGGTTTTGGCATGGATGTCGCAATGTCAAAGGTTTCATCCAAAGGGCAGGTAGTCATACCTATGGATTCGCGCCAGGAGGCCGGCTTTTCCGAGGGCGAAAAGCTTCTTGTGTACAGCAGCAAGAACATGATAATACTAAAGAAAATGGAGTCGCCTGAGAAGGAATTTGAAAAGCTTGCCGCGTTCGGGAAAAAGTTTGCCAGGCAGAAGCGGATAAAGAAAAGCGAAGTGCTGGCGGATGATTAAGGCAGTTTTGGATACGAATATCTTCATTTCTGCGCTCTTCTGGCGCTTTCCCTGAGCTCCTCGTTGTCATGAAAATCGGCGGTTGGGTGCCTCACAGCGATGATTGTCGGACCCCGAGCCATGAAAAAGTAAGGTCGTAGTTGTATAAGAGCCTTTTCAGGTTGGCCTTGCTTCTGCACCCGTCACTTTCCCCATTATGAGTCTCGCCCCGATTGAATTTGCCGCGAAAGCAATCGCCCCTCCCACGACAACTACCCCCAAGTCAGCCAGGGACAGGGCAGCGACGCCGAAGAGTCCGGAAGCTGGAGTGTAGAGGAGCAGGAGCTGCACTGCAATGGAGCCAGCGAGGGAGAGCAACAGCCACTTGTTCGTGAGCATTCCAAGGCCATCAATCCGCCTTATCACCACAAGCTTCGTGAACTCGTAGAAGACGAAGCACGTGAACACCATGGTCTGCGCGAGCACAATGCCCCTAGGCAGGTAAAGAAAAAAAACCGCGAGTATTATGAGGCTCATCACGGATGACATCAGGAGGAGAAGCTTGCCGGTAGATTCGCTTATCACGCCGTCGGACTTTTTTCTGGGTGGCGTGGCCATTATGCCTGCTTTTGGCTGGTCGGCCCCCAAAGCGAGCGCGGGAAGGCCGTCGGTGAGCAGGTTGACCCAAAGCAGTTGCACCGGGGTTATCGCTAGCCTGCCGGTGAGCGAGGCTACGAACACAATCGCCACCTCGGCAAGGTTGCTCGCGAGGAGGTAGAGCACGAACTTTCTTATGTTCTCGAAGACCCCGCGCCCCTGCCTGATGGTTTCCACGATTGTGGCGAAGTTGTCGTCGAGGAGCACTATGTCAGAGGCTTCCTTCGCGACATCGCTGCCCCTTATGCCCATAGCTATTCCGACATCTGCCTGCTTGAGCGCAGGCGCATCATTCACCCCATCGCCTGTCATCGCTACGCTGAGGCCTTTCTTCCTGAGTGCCCTGAGTATCTCAAGCTTCTGCTCCGGGCTGACCCTTGCGAAAACGTCAAAATCAAGCACAACCCTCCCGAATTCCGCTTCGCCCGCCCCAGAGAGTTCGCGCGCATCGATGGCTTTTCCAGTGAAACCTATCCTCCCCGCCACGGCCCTCGCTGTCTCGAGGTTGTCGCCTGTGAGCATTATCACCCTGATTCCGGCCTGCCTCGCCGTGTCGAGCGCCCTTTTCACCTCCAGCCTTGGCGGGTCAATCATGCCTTGCAGGCCGAGGAAGACCATGCCTTCCTCAGGGTTCCCTTTTCCTGCGATTTCCTTCTGCGCAAACCCAAGCACCCTGAGCGCGCCGCTCGCCATCCTTCCGTTCTCCGCGAGCACCTGCTTCTTTGCCCTGTCCGTGAAGGGCGCCTTTTTGCCGTTGAGGAGAATGTGGGTGCACGAGCCTACAATCACTTCTGGCGCGCCCTTGGAGTAGGAGGTTTTTTTGCCCCCGGCTCCTATTATGACTGTCATCATCTTGCGGGAGGAGGTAAAAGGAATTGTCTTCACCCTCTTCATTTCAGCTGCATGGATGCCTCCTTTCAGCGCCACGACAGCGAGAGCAACCTCTGTCGGGTCGCCTGTAAACCTTGCTTCAGTGCCGGCGTTCTCGATGATGGTGTCGTTGCACGCGAGGCCGCAGAGAAGTATGGGCTTCAGTTCGGTAGGGTCAATCTTTTTTCCTTGCAAAACAAACTCGCCTTCGGTGCTGCGCCCGGCACATGTGACAGTGAAGATTTTCCAGCCGAACAATATTTCCTGTACAGTCATGCTGTTCTCCGTGAGGGTGCCTGTCTTGTCCGTGCAGATGACTTCAACCGAGCCGAGTTCCTCGACAACGGAGAGCTTGCGCACGAGGCTGTTCTTCTTCAGCATTTTCCTTGTCGCGAGTGCGAGGGACAGGGTAACGACTGCAGGCAGGCCTTCAGGCACAGCAGCGACAGCGACGCTTATCGATGTCAGGAATATTTCCACAGGGCTTGCATCATGGAGAAAAAGCATGGTTGCGGCAATTACACCAACGATTGCGAGTATGCCAAGGCCGATTTTTTTGCCCATGCCTTCGAGCTCCTGCTGGAACCGCGTTGGCCCTTCCTCTATTGCCACGAGTTGGCCCGCAATTTTCCCGACCTCGGTGCCTTTCCCAGTCCCCACCACAACCGCCTTCCCCCTGCCGCTCGTGATTGTAGTGTGCATAAAAGCGATGTTCCGCATTTCCGGAATGCTGGCAGCCTCTGGAAAAGCTGCCGCAGTTTTCTGCACGGGCACGCTTTCGCCAGTGAGCACTGATTCATCCACGTTGAGTTCCTCAGCTTCAATAAACCTGCAGTCCGCGGGCACCTTTATGCCCTCATGCAGGTAGATGACGTCGCCCGGCACCAGCCTCCACGCCTCGACTTCAACCAGCAGGCCGTCCCTGTACGCGAGCGCCTTCTGCCCGCCGATTTTCCTGAGTGCCTCGATGCTCCTCTCCGCGTTATAGTTCTGCACGAAGCCGAAAATGCCGTTGAGGAGGATAATCGCGAGGATTAGGTAGGCGTCGATTCCCTTCTCAAAAAAAAGCGAGACAAGAGCGGCAAAAATCAGTATCAACACGAGCGGGCTCATGAACTGCTCTGCCAGCAGCTTCGGCACGGAAATTTTCCTGCCTGACTCTAAAACATTCCTGCCATGCTGCTCCAGCCTCTTCTCGGCCTCCTCACTGGTAAGGCCTGTTTCCTTGGAGACGAGCCTTTCCATTGCTGCCTTCGCAGTGAGAGAGTGCCATTCGCCCATCAGCAAAACCTCTAGAAGCACTACACAGTATGAACAGAACAAATTTATGCCGATTGGAGGGTCTGAAGCTTGGCTACCATATGCATGTCCAATAATACAAACAGCTCATTCCCAGAATGGCTTGGCCCATTGTCAACTCTTCTGGACGGGACAGTTCTCCGACATGGGGCGACGTGTTTTCGGAGCCCCTTGGCAAGGCCACGCTTACCTTTTTATTCGGCTTTTCCGTAGTATTTGTACTTGTAAGTTTTCCTGCGGGCATGGTATTGTTTTGCGGGCGACGCCTTCCGGAGCTCTGAAAGCGAGGGCTCTATTGCTGCCAGTGGCCTTTTTGCTCCTCTCTGCCTTCGGCGCAGGCTTGAGCGCCACGGCAAACGAGAGCTTCGCCGACAGCGGCTACTATTACTATAACAATGAGTGCTTCCTGCAGAACATTGCTATTGCCGGCAGCGCCCAGCTCTCTGCTTCTGTTTCAGAGGCAGGCACAAGGGGAGTCAACCCGCCGCAGCATGCCTACCTTACGTCTTCGCAGCAAAGCACTTACGATGATGGCATATTTTTCGTTAACGGCGTCTCTCCAACGATACCGACGAGGCAGGACGTGGAAACCCACACCAACAGCAAGTCCGACGCCCGCTACTTTGCAGGCACAGGGTTTCAGAATGCGTTTGCCATGAGCATGGCACCGAAAAAGGACATTTACGATAAGATGGCGTTTGTAACAGGATGGGCCCCAAATGGAGGCCCATACAAGGTTTTCAGTGACACGGTTTCGGTGGAAGGCCTTGCCGCGACAATTGGCAGCGGTCCCTGAGCTGCCGCCGGTGTTTTTTGCTTGCGGTAGCGGTCTCGGCAGTGCTGCTCATCAGGGCAAGAAACAGGGCATGAAGTTGGTGCTGGAACTGCACGGCTTGTGGAGGAAAGCCATGCCGTTGCATTGGCCCGCCTTCATGTAGGTTTTGATTATTGCTTAGGCGACCATTCCACAAAAATATTATTTGCAGTGAAGCACTGCCTATCGAGACAGCAGCCAATGCATGCACAAGCGTGAGCGGTTCTTTTTCTTTCCCCATTAATGGCTCTTATTCAAGCGTAACTAGCACTTTTCTTTTTCCCGAGGGTTTTTCTTTTCGTGCAACGAAAAGAAAAAGGCTCCGCACAGGCAATGCCCCCTCCCCGCTGCGAAAAATTATTGTACCGCCCTGCACGAAGTAATGCGAGGTGATTTTGAATGCAGTACGCAAAGAAAAGAAAGGACGAGAGAGGATCGGATGAGGAAAGTTACAGATGGAGAGAATCCTACCACGACCGAATGGAGAGGCTGCTGGAGGAATACGGGGAGTTCAGGTGACTCCCAAAACCTCCAGCAAAGGTATAAATAAAATAACGAAAAAGGAAAGAATCATCGAGGAATTATTTGGCTCTGCGAAGGGAGCAATCCTTTTATTATAGCAGAGAACATAACCTGGAATTTTACATGAATCACAGCACCAGGCCTCCGATGAACGCCCCTATCCCATAAGCGACTACTGCTGTGAGGCCGCCGATAAGGAGCATCTCCATTCCTGCGGTGAGCCAGTGCTTCGCAATCACCAATGACCTCAGCGAGCCTACCGCGAATATCGTGGCGAAGGTCAAGAGGAACGCCACGGGAAAGGTGAGGGCTGGCGGGAGGGGGTTGATGAGCGAAATGACGAAAATAAGCAGCGGCACAAAGCCTGCAATCACAAACGCGGCGTAGGTGTAGAGACCGGCCTTCACAGGGCTGCGCTGGTCAGGCAGGAGTCCGAGCTCGTCCGTCATCATCGTGTCAATCCACACGGTTTTTTTCGAGGTGATGAGCTCCACCATTTTCTCGAGGTTCCTTCCAGCAAAGCCCTTGCGCCTGTAAATCTCGACTATCTCCGCCCTCTCGCCGGCAGGATAATTGTCCACTTCCCACTCTTCCCTTTTCCTCTCGGTCTCGTAGTATGACTGCTGGGACTTCATCGAGAGGTAATTGCCTACAGCCATTGAGAGGCCGTCTGCGAACAGGTTTGCGAAGCCGAGCACGAGCACAATCCCGGGCGAGAGGCCTGCGCCTGCAGCGCCCGCGACGACAGCGAATGTGGTTACTATGCCGTCCAGCGCACCGTAGACCATGCTGCCAAGGTACTCGGCGCTGCCATTGCTGTGGTGGCTCTCGATTTCCTCCTTCGAGTGTGCGGCCATTGCTTTGCTGTGGTCCTGCTCCTTGTAGGCCTCCTGTGCCCTGAGCACCCTTTTCGTTGCCATTATGAAAACCCTTTTTTACGCCCCAGCCTCGCCAGCATGACTGTAAAAAGCGCGGCAACCACCGCAAGCAGGAGGCTTGCCTCGGGCACCTCGATTTTTCCGGCGGAGAGGTTTTTTATGGTTACGAGCATCGAGGCAACGTTGTCTGCCGGGAAAGAGTCAAGGGGCGTTATGTCATCGCCGGCGCCATCCCGCACTGCCACCACGATGCCTATGTACTCGTAGTTACCAGGCTGCAGGCCTGCGGTGTCGTCCGTGAACGTGGCTGTTGCGGTGTAGGCATTGTCAACGAAAGTGAAGGGCAGGTCCGTGAAATCCTCCAGCTTAACCTGCACGCCATTCGGGCCTTTCCTCACGAGAGAGAAGTCAACAGTAGAGGCGTTGCCCTGCGGCGGCTTGCTCACAGTAACAATGAGGTTTATGGGCTGCGATTCTTCCTTTGATTTGGTGAACGTAGCCTTCCCTCCTTCAGTGGTCACTGTTATCCACACGATGTCATTGAGAGGTCTGCAGCAGACAGTGCCGCTGCCGTTGCAAGTCACGCTAACGCCTGAAATACCTATTACGGAAATTGAGTCCGGGGTGAAGGAGCACGGCGGAGGAGGCGGGTTTACGGTGAAGCTTCTCGTGCACGATGCCGTTTCAGTGCCCAGCGGAGTTCCATTGTTCCCCGTGAAGCTGAAGGTCGGGGTGCCGGGCGAGGTGTAGCCGCTGCACGTGAAGGTACAAGTTCCTGTCGTGCCATTTGAGTTGAATGGGCCAGCGTTGGAGCTAAAGCTGCATCCTGTGAGAGTTGCCGAGGACGCGCCGTCGCATGAAAAGTTGCCTGTGGTAATGTACATTCCCTGGTCGAATTCATTGAAGTAAACGTCAAATGTGTTCGAGTTGCCAGCACCAGCGACTATTGATGATGATGCCGCAGTGATGTTGCAAGTGGGTTTCAGCCTGCAGCAGCTGCCACCGGTGACCGAAGAAGTGCCGTTCCAGTTGCAGGAGGAATCTCCTCCTGTCCCTGTAATCTCGGTGGTGGCGTTGCATGCCCTGTCTACGCACGAGCCCCTGCCGCATGGGTGCTTGTTTATGCAGCATGTCCCCCCGCTCGGCATAGGGTCGCCGTTCCAATTGCATAGGGCATCGCTGCCGGAAGAGCTTGTCCCGGCAAACTGGTCTGAGGTGCAGCCGGTGCTTGTGCACGCGCCTGATGTGCATGAATCTATGTCCACGCAGGCCGTGCAGGCGGAGTTGCAGTACTGGCTGCCTGTGCAGCCGAGGTAGGAGTACGGGTCAGTGGTGATGTCCACGTCGCACACCTCGGTGCCTTCTAGGGTATTGTCCGGAGTATTGCTGGGGTCCATCCCGCAAACCACCACTACAACATCTCCCGGCGGGCCGCCTGAGCTGCTCGCTGATGCGGCCGCTGCAGGCGCGCAGCACACATAGCCTAATGCGCATGAGCCTCTGCCGCTTTGTCCTGTTGAGCAGCTCGCCCCGGATTCGCAGGTCTGACTGGCGTTGTTGTAACACGAGTAGCTGCTGATGCTTACGGTCGCCTGTGTCCTTGGCGCGATGAGGTCGTCCCAGGCATTTGCCGCTATTGTATAGGTGCCTTGCGAGGGCACTGTGAAGGACCCGCTGCAGGGCGAGGAAGTGCAAGCGCTGGCACCGCTCTTTATGCTGACCCAAGAGCTGCCAACATCGGTGCGCAAATACCACAATTCTATTTTATCAAGCGAGTTTTCAGGGTCAGAGGCTGTGGCTTCTACCGTGACTGCAGTGCTGCCGGAAACGTAACCGTATGTCGCCCCATCTGACGGGAAAGAGATGCTTACAGTAGGAGGCTGGTCAGCTGCAATAGTTATTGTTGCACTGCTGAGGAGCGGGCCATTCCCGGCGCTATCATTTGCAGTAAGTGTGAAGTAATCGGTGCCCACTAATGGGCCTGTGCATGTGACCGTTGGGTCTTCAACATTTGAATTGCTAAAAGAGCATCCGGCAAAATTGTATCTCATACTCCAACTGTAAGTATAGCTTCCTGAGCCTCCTGAGACCGTCGCATTCAACACCAATGGGACACCGAGGGTGACGTTATAAGGCCCGCCTGAATTAACTGTAAACTCTGCAGGCACTACAACCCCTCCCACCACCACAATCTGGGAGGACAATGCAAAAACTGTGAATACAAGCAGGAAGGCAGCATTAGGGCGAAGCGGTTCTCTCATGTTGGTTACTATAAATATTCTCTTCATTAAAAATATATTGGTGCCGCACATAAGTGAAGCCAATGCGCCACAGAAAACAGGAACTGCAAGTCACGCCGCCAAAAAAAAATCTGCCAAAAAATATTTTCTCTGCGGTCTCTTTCTTAGCCGTTTACTGGTACATTATTGCCGTATTGCTCCTCCCGTTTTTCGCCAACAACAACCTCCTCAACTGGGACATGTCGGGAATGTACTTTTCCTCATGGTACACCGCCAACTACCTTTTCCCAGAGCCCATTGGCTGGAACCCGTACTTCTTCTTCGGCTACCCGCAGAACCAGTTCTACGGCCCCCTCTTCCCTTATATTGTATCGGTCATCTCCCTGTTCATTCCCCTCGACGTCGCTTTCAAGCTCGTGCTCTCCGCCTCGCTTCTCATCACACCTTTCTCGTTCCATTACTTTGCGAGGTCGTGCGGCTTCAAGGATGGTGCAGCGGCTGCGGTGATGCTAGCAATGTTCTCGCTCCTCTTCCTTTTTCCTGTGGGCAATTTTGGCGGCGACCTGCACTCGACCTTCAACGTAGGCCTCGTGGCAAACTCAATGGCGTTGCCGCTATTCTTCTTTTATCTCGGCTCGCTCTGGAGGGCCAGGGAAACCGGCGGCGTTCTACTTCCCTCTGCCATTTTTTCGCTGCTCCTGCTCGCACATCCCTTTACAGGCGTGGTGGCATCGCTCGCCCTGCCGGCATACCTCGCGCGTTACCGCGACAGGAAAATCATTTTTTTTGTGCTGAAGCATGCAGCCCTTGTTCTGCTCCTCACGGGCTTCTGGCTCGTTCCTGGAATCGCGAAGCACGAGTACCTTGCGGTCGAGCGCATCGGCGGCCTCATGGACAACCTGCCGATGTTCCTCGGCGCAGTGGCCTTGCTGGGGGTTTCGCTCCTCTGCAGGAAGGAAGGGATAGACTCCTTAAAATTTTTCCTCGCGTCCGTGTTGGGCTTCGCCATGATTGGCGCTTTGGTAGGACTGACAATCCACTACTACCGCTTCACGACGTTCTTCGCGCTCCTTGCCCCTGTTATCCTGCTTTCCTTCTTCAGGGAAGGCGACAGGAGAGTGCACCTAACTGTATTGCTTTTTTCAATCCTCGCCATCGCAACCACGAGCGGCATACACTCCGAAGGGACTTCGATAATTAAACAGCTACCCAAGCTTCCTGAAGGCACAGCAGGAAGAGTGTGGGTGGACGCCCCACCCTATGCACAATCTAATTTCCATGAGCTCCAGCATATCATCCCAATGCAGTGGAGGGTGCACTCGGCAAGGGGCCTGTACGTTGACTCGTCTCTCCAATCAAAGTATGTCTTTGACCTCGAGGCGGAAATAGACGCGAATAACATCACGTGGGGCATTTCCACAGACAGGCCACGCATAATAAGGATACAGGAAAAAATGAGAAACCTCATACCTTACCAGCTAAGGCTTTTCGGGGTGAGCAATGTGGTGAGCCCATCGCCGATTTTCGCGGAGTGGGCGGACACGAATTCATGGCTCTTCACCATTTACACCCAAGACAAGAACAAGGAAATGGAAGGCATAGTCAAGGCGCATCCTTATTACCTTTACAGCCTCGGAAAAGCCCCGCTCGCGGAAGTCCTCTCAAGGGAGCCTGTGGTCGTGGATAAAGCTGGGTGGAGGACGGAAGTCACCAACTGGTTTCTCTCGGAAAGGGTGAGGGACACAATCCTTGTGGACGAGCAGGTTCCAGGCAATGTCGGAACAGGGCGCGAGACCGTGGAAGTGCTTGAGGAAAGCGCAAGGCAGGACTATATTAGGTTTAAGGTTGGGTCGGATAAGGCCGTCCCGGTGCTCATAAGGATATCGCAATTCCCTAATTGGCGTGCCTACGAGGGAGAAAAGGAGCTGCACATTTACAGGGCCTCGCCTTACTTCATGCTTGTATATGGAAAAGGCGAAGTTGAGCTGCGCTATATGGACACTTGGAGCGACACTCTTGGAAAGGCAATGACTGCTGCGGGCATCTTCATTGTGACAGGCATGCTGTTGTTGCGGAGATACCCAAAAAATAGAGACGGAAAAAAGACATTCAAAGATCCACCTGAAAAATATGACGCCGCTTTTTAGGCACGTACCATCCAAAGCCTTTTATATTTTAAGGCGCTGATTTTAGCAATTCGTTGACAAGTTGGTTGTAATGAAAAAAACCGTTGTCGCGCTGCTGGTGCTTGGCATTCTGTTCATCATGCTCACGGGCTGTGCGGAAGAAAAGAAGCCCGGCACTGGGACACCCCCTTCGGCCACATTGCCGCCTGGCCAGCGGCCTCCTGCACAGCCAGAGCCGGAGAAAGAGGAATTCATCCTCGGTTCTGAGTTCAGTGTGAAGAAGGCCGGGATTTACTCCAACGCCGAGACAGGTGTGAAGGTATCGCCAATCGACATTTCAGACTCGCGGTGCAAGCCTGGAGTGCAGTGCGTGTGGCAGGGCGAGCAGGGCATAAGGCTCAGGGTCAGCGATTCTGACAGGAATGCAGAGGTATCGCTCGGCGAGATCACTAGGAAAAAGGACAACTTCCTGACATATTATAGCGTTGAGCTGGTTTCCATCGATGCAAGCGCGGGGAGTGCTGTTGTTAAAGTCACGAAGAGGGAGCAGGCGGGGAAGCTCTGGTTCTTCTTCGAGCCGAAGCAGTGCGGCACAAACGCATGGGAAAAGGAAGGCACGGAAGAAAGTGTGGGCGCCGAGGAAGACGAGATAAAGGCCTGGCTGCAGGGCAAAGGCATACAGGTGTTGTCCCTCGCCAAGAAGAAGGTTTATGACGTGGTCTGCGCCGCATGCACGTGCCCGCGCGGCGACAGGATTGTTGTCCTCGTTGACCAGAAGGGCTCTGCGAAAATGGAGGCGCTGGGCTGGGAGTTGCTCAACAAGGATGGAACTGCCTTCTGTGCAGAGGATGTGAAGATTTGCCCTGACGGAACCACAGTGGCAAGGGAAGCTCCTTTCTGCGAATTCCCCGAATGCGCGAAGAGGGACTTTTACGTGAAGAAGGTGGACGTGCCTGGCTTTGTCCCGGAACCTGTTTTCGTGACCACTGTGATTGACTCGAACAGGGCAGTGATTGTCGAGACAAAGGAAGCAGGGAGCGAAGGAGGGGCAACAATAGAGAACAGGACTGCAACAAAGGCGCAGCTCGACGAGCTGAGGGCCTTGGTGGATACAACGAGCTTTTTCTCGCTCGGCCCTAAGGACATGAAGATCTGCATCATAGATGCGCCGACTGTCGACCTCACGGTGGTTTCAGGTGGCAAGGCCAACTCGCTCTATGGCATCGGCGCGTGGTGCGACCCTAACAAGCTGCAGGGCATCGACAAGGTCATCAGCAAGATTGGCGAGCTTGCCGGCAGGGAAAAAGTCCCGCAGTGAAGCGCGGCCTAAATCCTACTCCAACGCATTACCATATCACCCAAAAAATCGACTGCATTGTCCTGTGCCAGCAAAACGATTGAGCCAAGATATTGGCGTGATTCTGAGTGAGCATTGTTTCGGGGTTTGCGGGCGCGGATTTTTTGTTAAGCCTTTTCCCTAAGAAAAAAAGCCACTATTTAACCTGACTTCGCCACTTTGAGAATCAGATAAAGGTTACCCGCTGCAAATATCATTAGATGATTGTTTGCAGCGTAATGTAACGTTGATTTGCGCTGGTAAAACCAAAAAGACAAATCGAGTCAGAGCCATGAATCAGCCATCGGCAGACCCAAAAGT
>SBBR01000113.1 GCA_005239615.1 archaeon | reverse complement strand
TTCGTTGCATGCAAAGCTTGTTTTCTCCGGCCTGCCATCATGGCTGTTTATTTCTCCGGCGATGCATGCTGTGGGAACGTTCAGGGAGACTCTCGTGATGGCTGTTTTTCTCACTCCATTTGAGAACTGGCCGTCAAGGGTAACCTTGTGCTTGTAGTTGCCCGTCTTTGTCCAGTTGCCGAAATCTGACGCTGCCGACGTTATTGTCCAGGGTACCGTCGCCCCTGCCTTGAGGAGTTGGTTCGGGGAGGAGCCCGTGGACCCGACTTTTTCTCCGTTCGGGTCGTAAAGCTCGTAGTATGCCGTGTAATCAAAGTCATAGCTGCCGGTGTTCTTGAATTCGTGCGTGCTAACGAGGTTTTCGTTGCAGGCAAAAGAGGTTTTGCTTGGGTGCGCGTTGACAGGTACTATGTCGCCCTGCCGGCACGGCGCGGAAGGCACGTGAGCAGTCGTGTAAGTGTATTCGAACTCGGTTTCGCCGTTACTGCATCCAGCAATCATGTTTGCCCTTACTTTGTAATAGCCATAGTCATACCATTCATTTGGGGGAGGAGGGAGGACCGATACGCCAACGATTGAGTACCCGGGCCGTACAGTGCCCTGACTCGAGTCTGCTTGGATAAGGTTGCCTTCCGGGTCGTAAATCTCGTAAAATATGGTGTAGTCTGCGGCTAACCTACCGTTGTTGGCAAATCTGTGCGTAGTCGTGATTGCTTCGTTGCATGCGTAAGAGTCTTTTGAGTGCCATGCCCCGTCAGGCACTATAGAGCAATCCCTATTTTGCCCGGCATTGATTGTTTTGATGTGGTCATCATCAACGCCGGTTATGTTATCGTGCACCCCGAGTTCCATAAACCATTGGCCACTCACATTATACAGGCTTGTCGAGTCTATGGTACACCTATAAGTGTTGCCCTGGTAGTATGGAGTGTCTCCCCTTTGGTTATATTGCCACTTGTCCCTTCCGCCCCAAAAGACGGCATCGCCATTCGGGTCTGTTGCATCGGTTATGACTTCATAGTCATAAGTGCGGAACGAGCCCGGGTGCACTACTCCGTGTTGTTCCCGGTATATCCAGAATGTCTGAAATGGGGCGACAGAATTAATTTCGTTGCAGGCAGCCGATGCTTCCTCGCAAGTTGGGCGCCAGGGGTTGTTCGAACAGAACTTGATGTTTGCGCCAAAACCTTCGGCCGACACTTTGTTCGTGTCAGGCAAAAAACCGGTTGCCGAGCCAATTTCCTTGTAGGAGATGCTATTCCGGGAATTTGAATCGGCAGGGCTTGCTCCCCTTAGCGAGTTCAAGTCTTGTGTTTCGTGTGAGAGGACGAGCTTTGGGAACTTGTACGAAATGTCAACAACGCTGTTTTCGTCCGGAAACTCGAACTCCGGCTCAGGAGGATAATAATTTGGACCCGCTTCTGCAGTGGTTTCCCTGGAATAATTTATGTCATAATCCCTGTGCGACAGGACGGCTTCTGAATGAACCGCGGCGCTTACAAAAACCAGGAAAAGCAGTGTTAACGTGAGCATCTTGGCTTCTGAGCGTGTTTTCTTGTTCATTTTCTTCTCCACAACCCTATGTTGCAAGGAAGCTCCACCACGGTTTTTCCTGCCAAATTATTTCGCCAGTGGCAATGTCTACTTTGGTTTTCATGGTTAATTCGACAGGCATTACCCATAATAGTTTTGCCTGCTTTTTCGATTCAACAACATAGGTCGGCTGCTCATTCCCCTCTATGGAGATTCTTTCCACGAGTTGCCTGCCGTCGCCTTCTTGGACTTTCTGCATCGCCATCGCAGGCGTAACAATGGCTTTTTGTCCGGCAATTTTTAACCCGCCATCGTCGATTTCTATTTTTTCCTTGGTCAATGCAGTGACCTCTCCTACCGTGATTCTGGTTTCGGTTTGCTGAACGTTTTTTTCAATCGTGGCTTTGCTATCCCCAAAACTAACGTCGATTTTGACGTTGCCAAGGCCATTTGAATCCTTAGAAGAAATTGTTAGCCCCTCGCCGTCAACCGTTATATTGCCGCTTTCAATGGTAATCTTTTTGGGTGTGTTACAGTCACCAGAACCGCACCCTGCCAAACTTTTCAATATTTTTTCCCTTATTTGTTTCATCCTTTCTGTTGCTTCTGCAAATTCCTGCCGCCCGTTTGCTTCGTTGTTATCAGGAGAATATGCTACGGCATCGCCTAGCGGCCCATCATTAGGCGGCGCCCACCTGGGTTTTTGTAGTACTTCAGGATAGTCAACCATATTACTGTCTCGTTTCTTCAAAAATTTCTTCATATACTCTTCACTCATTTCATTTAATTTTTCATACTCTGGATAGGATTGCGTAATTGTAACAGAGCCAGGGTCGCTATTAGGCGCTGCCGGGGGATTAGCAATTGGCGCTGCCGGTCCCGGAGTATAGTATTGTGGACCAGCCTCACCAGTGGTTTTCCCTGAATAATTGAGGCCATATTCCCTTTGCAGCACTGGTACCGGGACTTCTCCTGCACCATTGATGTCATATTCGCCTTGCGGCACTGGTGCTGGGACTTCCTCTAAACTGCGAACCTTAAATCTATAGGACAGCGCCTCTGTTTTACCCGGCCATGGTTCAGAATCACAGTAGCGTTTCACTGACACTGTTGCATTAAAAGTAAAATTGTATTCGCCTGCCTGAAGCCTGCCCACCGGAAACTCGACTTTTCTTATTGGGGAGGTTATGACATCTCCACTCTTTAGCCCACACCACGACTCTACTAGTGCAGCAGTCACTTGTATGCTATTGCCATCTATTGCAGCAGGAGGCAGGTTGTTGAGGTCAACGCGATCAGAAATTCTGGTCTCCAATACCACAACAATGTCGTTCTGTTCTGTCGGGATATATGGAATAGTATAGTATCTGAATGATTCATTCATTGCAGAAGCGGATTGCGCCAAGGCCATTAGAATCAGGCATAATGTCACGGTTTTTTGTGAAAACAATTTTCGATCCCCTACTTTACTTTCCGGCGAGCTTGTTTTAATCCGAATCCCTCATAGACCTGGTTGCTCAGGGTTAATATGCGTAGGGTTGCACCAGAATCAACCAAAAGGTTGATTTGGGTTAAATCGAATATACTTATTTCCTGAAAATGCCCTGCTTATAACGAGGTTCCAGGGGATAGCCGGTTCCATGGACAAAAGCCAATATTATGGAAAAAATGTGGAGGCAAAGCACGGCACCGCGCCTAATCCTTGGAATCGGTTTCCGGTCATTTCGCTGTACCATCCACCGTTGCGAACAGGCTCCATCACGGCTTCTCGACAGAAACAACTTGCGCTTTCTCTACATCCAGCTTTGCCTTCGTCCGCACCCCGATTGGTATTACCCCGAGAAGCCGTGCCTGCCTCCTTGCCTCCACGACATAAACCGTGTTCTGCCCACCGGGTCCTCAATCGAAACCCTGTCGGCTGAATGTGAGCCGGTGGCCTCGGCAGCCTCGTTTTCCTTAGGTTTGCACGGTTCACCCACTTCATTTTCTTCACTTCATGCCTTGGAGCTGGCTGGCCGTTCTCTTTTAGCATTGCCATATAAACCCTGTTGAACTCAGGAATGGGTTTTCCGCTTCCTGCTTTGCCCGGCTTTTTTATCAGGTGGTCGGAGTGCTATTCGAGTCCCGTGGTCCTCACTTTCGGGCCAATTTCCTCCCTTCGCTCCCTCCAAGCAGAAACCTTGATGGTTTCGTATTTCTTCACCCGCCGCCCTCGAGGTTGAAGGCATGGCCGGGCTTTGCCACGACAAGGACGCCCTTCTGGGGGCAGGATTGCGATTCTCGCGTGCCTTTTCCTGGTAAATTAATCGCATTCCCCTATTTAATGATGGGCCTTGCCGGAACCCCAAACGCAATTTTTTTATTCCGGGAGGGCTTTTAATGTAAACATGCACGAATAGATGGCTGTCCAAAAGGCAAAATCAGCAACCAAAAAAGGCCCCTCGCCATTGATGCGAGGTTTATGCTCGGGATTCTTTCAACGCGTTGACAAGCTCAGAAAACCCCAAATCTTTCTCTATTGTCAACGCGTTGCCGTTGACGGTAACTTATGAGATCCCACGGGCATTAGCCCATGGTGCTCAGGAAGGCGGTTTGGAGGTCGGAGTCGTTTCCGTTGGCGACCTGTTATGAGACCCCACGGGCATTAGCCCGCGGTGCTCAGGAGGGCTTTCATTAGGTTGGTTTTCTTCTGCTCTGGGTGATGGTGGCCTCGAGGTGGTTTGCAACCTTCGCTGAGGGCTGGTGGAATAGCGACCAATTCGGTTTTTCCCGGCATCGATTGCCCGAAATCCCGTGATTGTTCCCGGTTTCACGGCAGGTCCTTCAGCATTGTAGTGTTCGCCCTGTACCTCCCCCTGATGCCGACGCAGAACCTTTCCACCCTCTCAAGCCACTCCATACTGATGAGGTAGTATCCTCCCTGCCTGTCGAGGATGCTCTCGGCCTGCAGCTTCTTCAGGGCCTTGTAGACCGCCTGGAACGTCACTTCCCTCGCATGGAGGCGCCTTATCCTTGCAAGGATGCCTTTTGCCGAGAGCGGCCACTCCTCGGAAAGGAGGGCTATAGAGAGCTCTGAGACGGTCCTGTCGTGCCTTGTGAGTGAAGGCATTTTCAGCGAAGTTTTTTCCAGAAGCACTTCCACAGCCATTCGCACATTGCTCCTTAATGATTTACTCTGCCATGCGAATATATAGTTTAACCCCCATAAACCGGATAAATTACGGAATTTATCACGATTTTTACAAATTTCGGATGTTTACTGTACTCTTACATAAAATAACCGGTGTTGGCGTAAGTTTTTTATAGAAGTTCGACCCTTAATCCAGGGATTTGTAATGGATCAATCGCTTTCGAATAATGACGTGAAAATATTGAATTACCTCCTCGAGAATGACCTCAGGAACTACAACCGGATGAGCAGGGAAACAGGAATCCCGGCTTCCACAATTTACGACAGGGTCAGGGCGATGAGGAAGAAAGGCATTGTCAGGAGGCTCATACCCGAGCTTGACCTCGAGAAGCTCGGCTACAGGGTTTTCGCCGCGCTGGAAATAGAGGTGAACAGCATGCGCGATGTTGATTCCCTGAAGGACAAGTACGTGAACAACGCCGGCATAGCAGGCCTCTTCAAGATGAGCGGCAACTACGATTTGCTCGCACTTGCGCTCGTAAGGTCGCCCGGCGAGCTCGAGGAGCTCATAAACAGCCTGCTCAAGGAGCCTGAAGTCAAGGATGTGCACGGCAACCTCGGAATCCACACCTACAAATTCAGCCAGAATCCGGGCGCTGTGAGGCAAGGGTGAAAGAATGCCGTTACGCACGCACAAGTACGACCTCCCGGCCTTCGCCAACACCCTCACAATACAGGAGAGGAGGTACAGAAAGGGCTTCTACTTCATGGAAAGGCTCATGGAGCTCAACCCGGAATTCAGGCAAGCAATGCAGCAGATAAGGGCAAGGCTCGGCTCCAACCAAATCAGCGAACAGGAAGCCAACGCCCTCACGCACCTCGCAATAATGCAGGCGATAAGGCCGGAAAAGGGCGGGCGGTGAGAGGCTCGCCAACGTTCACCCAGCCCAGGGCGACGCCCGCAAGGTTCACGAGGCTATTTGCCGAACTTTCTTCTTTATACGAACCTGACTTCGCCACTTTGAGAATCAGATAAAGGTTACCCGCTGCAAATATCATTGGGTGATTTTTTGCAGCGTAATGTAACCTTCAGTATAGGAAGTATCGGAATAGTGGATAAAATTAACGCAAAACAGCTATTTCGAGGGAGTCAAAAGCGAGCTTGGAGCACTGGGTTATTCCCGCGACTCGCAACCTGGGAAAAAACAGTTCGTTTGGGGAATAAGCACAAGCATCAACGGGATTCCAAGCGCCCTCACAGTGCAAAAAGCAAATATCTTGGATAAAAAGCACTGGAAAGTAATTTTCAAATGCCTTGTGAAAATATTGGAAAAGGGGGCACTGCTGATTTTTGATTGTAGAGCCAACACGAAAAAGAACAAAGAAAAAATCTTGGAAAAAGGATATCACTATCTCACGCTCAAGCCAAAGAAAAAATCCGTTTACGAGAAGTACATCAAAATGTTCAGCGAATCGAAAAAGGAAAAGGTTGTGGCCAACGGTATAGAGCATGAGTGTGTGAAACGGGGGAAGCGTCCAACATAGCGGAGGAATTATTAAGAAAAAATCAGATTGAGAGAAGCAAAGAAATCGTTAAAGCAGTTTATGGTGCGCCTGCAGAAAACATTATATGGGTGCCTGCAGATATTATAAATAGCCCATTTCGTACGTGTTTAGCCCTTTAGGGTTGTGAGTATCTTGGTGTAGGGATTGAGGCCTCTTTGTTGCCATGTGGCTATGAGGCTTGTGAGCACGTCGTGGTTGTGGGTTCCTTTTTCGTTGCGGAGGCAACCATAGATTTTGCGTTGCACTACCGTTTCCCTGATGCCACGCTCTGCAATGTTGTTTGTTGGCTCGATTTTTGGGTGGAGGATGAATGTGAACCAATGGTTGAAACCATTGCGGATTTTTTCCGAGAATTTTTCCAGCGATTTGACGCGGGCATAACGCGCGAGTATTTTCCGCAATCTCTGCCTTGCACATATCCACATTGAATAGCGTTGCTTTTTGTTGAGGCGTTTGCGGTACCGTTCAGTGCTCCACTTGTAAAGCTGTTTGAGTTCTTGGTATAATGGCAGTGCTTCTGGCAAATCTTGTGCAAGGTGTTTGGATTCACGGAGCATGTGCACCCAGCACCGCTGTATGAAACTCGTGAAATTCGATTAAGCTCTGTGGCCATCACAGATTATGCAACTAAGGTAGTTTTTGCCGAGTATTTCTTCAAGCACTTTTTTGCCCCGGCTTTTTCGTGTAGCTAAAAGCGTTGTATCTTCGTTGGTGAAAACCCACGTGTTGTGTCTCTCGCCGTTCACGTTTGCGCTTGTTTCATCAGTATACGAGTGGTCACTTTGCCTCATGTTTTCCACAAGCTTCTCGTACTCTGGGGAGAGCTTGGAGGCTACTCTTGTATCCAGTTGTAGAGCGGTTGCCGGAGTGAACTTGAGGTTGAAAAGATTTTCAAGCACGCTGCTTATTTTTGCGTATGGGATTCGCGCCTTGTGCTTGAGCATTGCTACCAGCGCCATCACTTTGTAACCAAACAACCCTTTTTGTGGCCAATCAGGGTGCGAAGCAATGTTCTTGGTACCGCAGTTTTTGCAGGTATGTACTGGCAGCCTGTAAAGCGTTACCAATAACTCGGGGTTGAACAGGAGTTCGGTAATGAGCCAATCCAAAAAACTATCTGACACTTCAAGCTCTGTTTTACAGTTCTTGCACTTTTTCAAAGGTTCGACACCAACAACCTTATCGGGTTCGGGTGTTTCCCTTGTTGTACCCTCATGCCCACTAAGAGCGCCTCGCGGATTACCAGTAGGCTCTCGCGGCCTCCTTTCTTTCCTGCTCTTGCTAGGAGGCGTATCAGAATTCTCATAAGCCTGCAAACGATTCTGCAAAATAACAACAAGTTTTTCCAGTTCAGCTACCCGCTTTGCGAGTTTTTCACAATCAGGACAAACCATGCAATGAATAGGTAAAACACCAGAAAAACCTGCTTTTTCAGGAAAACAAATCGGTCTTTAAAAAGCCGAAAGCTAAATAAGTACTATTCAAAAAGTTTATTAGTGGTGTTATGACCAATTTAATACACATTGTTTTTTGCGATAAAAGCGCTGGAGAGAGATGAAAATGGATGTTTGGCGAGAACGCAATGTGCCTGAAACAAAGCCCAGCAAAGTCCCAGCTGGTGTGCGAATTGCCCTCATTCGGCGAATGTATTCCTTTCTCAGGCGGAAAATCAGGCAACCAAAAAATATAGTTGTGGGGCATGATTTTTCCCACCACAAAAACATTACTCGGGCTGCAAAATGGTATCTTGAAAAAGTCGGCGCTCTGAACCTGCACACAGAAGTACAGGCTGAACTCGCAACCGCAATGCTTGATTCCATGAAAAATGAGCCGAGGCACGGGGAAAGCGCTGCCAAAAACGCGGCAAGGCTTATGGAATACCACGGTCTGGGCCAAAGTGACGTTTCAGCGGTAAAAAACGCGATACTGTCGCACAACAGGGCCAAGTTGAAAACCGGACCGAAATCAAACGAAGACCACTTGGCTGACGCCCTTTACTTCGCCAACAGAATTAATGCCCTTGGATGCTATGGCGTGTTCAGGTGCGCTGCAGGGCTGTTTGATGAGCCTGAAAGGTTAAGGCTGTTTAAGGAGGCCCAGAGGAAGTCCCCTGAAGCTGCAAAGCAACTCAGGCAAAGGCTCTTTATTGATGACCTGAAGCTGCAAATAAGAATCGCTGTTGATTATCTTGACATCGGAAACCAGAAAGTAAAATCCCGAGAATATTACCCTCCGGAAGTCCTTCCTGCCCTTGAAGCGCGCGCAAAAGAAACAATGGTTTTTGTCGAGGCGCTGGAGCACAGACAACCTTGGGCAGTGGAAATAGCCGACAAATTCCTCGGCTTCGCGGGAAAACCCTACAAGCTAGAGCTGAACGAGCTGATAGCGCGTTTCTTCCCTGAATACCGGGAAGCCAAAAGGTTCAAGGGCAAGGCAATGGATTTCATTGGCGGGGAAATTGAATGAACTGAAGAAGAATAAAATTTCTCCTACTGCCAGCAGAATCCGCAAATCTGGCTCGCGACCGAGACCGTGGGGGCGTGGTATTTTGAAATTGTATACGAGGTCGAGTCGCACGAGGGGCTGGAAAAGGAGCTTCAGGCCCTCAAGAAGATTTTCGGGCGCTGATTTCGAGGCTGGAGGTGCTGGTGATGTTCGACGAGGACCATTATTTGGGGATGTGGCAGGCAAAAAGGCACCAAAAGCAAAATTATATAAATACCTATGAACATTATAGGGAGAGTATGCCATTTGCTGAAGGGTTCACAACAATCCAGTTGAGGCCCGGCACCCGAGACCTGTTAAAAGAATTGGGCCATAAAGGGGAAACTTATGACGCGATAATCCAGCGCTTGGTTAAAAATCAAAAGAAAAATTAGGGAACATCGGAGCCTAGGAGGTCGAAAAAAGAATTTGAAATGACGAAGATAAACCTAT
>SBBR01000118.1 GCA_005239615.1 archaeon | reverse complement strand
TTCCTCTACTCCCATAAAACAATACAACAACGCAAAGAGGTACTACTCCGCATGATAGCGGACAACCTCAGGATAGGGTGAGACTTTCAACGGAGCCATTTCCAGGAGCAAAGGTATGCCCTCAAGGCGCCTTTTCAGGTATTGTTTGAGGTATTGTTGTGGGGGGAGTGGGTTGTCCAAAAGCTTGGCCCGGCCATATAAAAGAAATGCCAGTTGAGAGAGATAGGATGGCACTGAAGGAAAAGTACAGGCTAAAAAGTTTCCAGCGCTCCATTCGGAATCTATTATAATCACTCAATCGAGATAATCGCTCAACCGAGGCTTTCAAACATCCAGAACAACTGCCGGAGCCCTCTTGTGTTCCGTCGCCTTAATTGCCTCCGAGATTTTCTTCGCTTCCGCCTCTTTTCCTTTAGGAATTTTTTTCTTACCCAGCACCAGCGGCAGCAACTCGTCGAGGACTTCATAGGTGACCCCAAGTTCCTTCTCATCTTCCTGCCCCGCCCAGAGCTCGGCCGAGGGCACCTTCTCCAAAAACTCTTTTGGGAGCCCGAAGTGCCTTGCGAGCGCCCTCACTTCTGTTTTGAGGATGCCGCCGATCGGAAACATGTCCGCCGCGCCATCACCGTGCTTGGTGAAGTAGCCCATCCAGAACTCGCTCTTGTTGCCAGTGCCAACCACAAGGCAGGCGTATGTATTGGCGTAATTGTAGAGTATGAGCGCCCTCACGCGCGCGTTGAGGTTGGCCTTCGCGATGCCTCCCTGTTGCCACGGCAAGGCCTCGAACCGCTCAAGGACGCCGTCAATAGGTACGACAAAATACTTCACGCCAAGCGACTCTGAGAGTTTTCTGGCATCTTCCACGCTGGACTGCTTCGTGAGCTTCGTGTTTGGCATTAGAATGGCGGTCACACTCTCCGGGCCCAGAGCCTCGCAGAGCAGCTTCAGCGTCACCGCGGAGTCTATGCCTCCACTGAGGCCCAGCACGGCTTTAGTTTTGCCCTGCCTTGAAAAGAATTTTTTAATTCCACTCACAAGCCTTTTCTCGAGGTCGATCGCGTTCATGCCTGTCCGCCTCCGCCAAAGGCATACTGGCCGTGCCTCGGCTTATTGAACACCCTTTTCACTCGGATGCCTCTGCTCTCCAAGGATGCCGCGTAATCCAAAATGCTCCCCTTGTTTGGCAGCTGGCCAACCAACTCGAAGCGATTTTCTTTTCTCCCATGGCTGTTGAGTTCGGAAAAAAGCCTTTTTGCCAGGCGACCGGACAAGACAAAACCTGTCCTTTTCCTCACCATCTCGAGGACTACCAAGAAGTGTATTTTGCCTCCGCGAGGGTGTTTCCTGAAAATTGTTGCTATTGCCAACTCGATTTCTCTCACTCTGACCAGGTTTGGGTTGCCGCTGGGTCTTCTATAAGGAGGATCTAACACTTGTCTTTGCACTTGCCTTTCGAAAAACCTTGCGACTAACTTGACCCCGCTTCTTGATGCCCCCAGTTTTGCGGGTTCTGTCGTGTTGAGTTGTTTTCCAGGGTGCGCCGAGATATGTTCTTTGACAGCACTGTACACTGCTGGGGGAAGGGTTGCGTTGCGCGGGCGTTCTATGTTTGCTGTTGCCTTCCTCCATCTCGCGTGTGAAAACATGATGCCCAACCTACCTTTGCCTTATTTTCGTGAGCCCCAGTACATTTTTCAGGTCCTCGAAGTCGCGCAGGACATAATCCGCCTTTATGCCCTTCGACGGGAACATCTGACCGTACTTGGCTAGCGCTGTCTTCATACCGAGCCTCTTCGCGCCAGCGATGTCCCTCGATGGGTTGTCCCCGACGAAAAGGATTTCCGAAGCGAGAAGGCCGAGCTCGCGCAGCGCCGCCCTGAATGGCAGGGTGCTTGGTTTTTTTTTGCCTGTGTCGTCGAATGCCACTACCACATCGAAGAAGTCAGTGATGCCCATCTCCGCGAGCCTCATCCACGCCTTTATGCGCGGCGCGTCGCTCACAATGCCGAGCCGCAGGCCAGCCTCGCGCAGGAAAATCAGGGTGCTCCTAACATGTGGATAAGGCTCGAGGTAGCCAGCCTGCATCTTCCTGTAGGCGGCAACACCCTTGGACAGTATCCTGTAGTCCACTTTCCCGACAGCCTTCTCGAGGAACTTCTGGAAAATCTCGCCATGCTCTATGCCATGCACGCCGTATAGGGCGAAAAGCTCCTTGTATGCCCTGTCCTTGTCCATGCGCAGACCAGCATCAATCATCGCGGAAATGGCGGCCTCACAGCTAATTTTTTTCATGCGCATGAAGTCAATGAGGGTATTGTCAAGGTCAAAGAGTACTGCCTTCATCCGAACCACCAAAAAACAAAATTACCCTGCCCCATCCTTCCAGCCAAATGCCTGGTTGGGTTACTTGAGTGCCCCCGAACCAGCCCCTAAGCCCCACCTCGACGCCATGGTTTTTTGGTTATCGGGGAGCCTTTGCCAAATTGGGTTGTGAACGTGATAAAAAGCTTATATACCACCTTGGACTAGAATTAGGGTCGGTGCTTTAGGTACCAGGAACAGGGGCAACTACAGGGCCAAATGTGCCTAGCAAATGGGAAAAAGAGGCTTTCATTCATGACAATGAGCATGCAGGTCAGTAGGGTTTTCGCGCGGGCCTGCTTCTTCTTTGTGGCCGGGGTCATTCTGGCCTCGCTCTTCATCTGGAGCATGGCGCAGGGTATCCTAATCCACGTGACCCGCCCCGACTTTGCCATAGTTTCCGACCGCGACACAACTGCATTCGCTTACTACTTCGTCGGCTGGATTTCAGGCGTTGCGGCGCTTGCCCTCTACTGGCAGTCCAAGAACCTATTTCACTACGCGGAAATAGCGAAGTGAAGTTGTTGCATGCCTCGTGGTCACGAGCCAAAAAGTACGCTTGCGGCGCGCAAGAATTGGGAAGCGAATAGGCAGAAACCCTCTACGATGAACATCACGCGGCGCAGACGTGACTGGAAAAAACACGTTGAGGGAATGTTCCGGTACGAGGTACCGATCGAAGTCGTAACACACGGGCCAAGGCGTGAGGGGTTCGGTAAAAGAATTGTAGACGCTAGTTACAAAATGATTCAAAAAAGTGTTGATGCAAAATTCGCAAGCAAGTTTGCCAGAGAGATTGCCGGAAAAACTTCTCATTGCTCGATTGTTTTCGTGAAAACCGCTGCTGGCAAACAGGTTCAGCACAGGTATTACCAAAGGTATTTCATGAGGCCGAATCTCCAAGCATTCATGGATTTCCTTAGTGGCATTATGGGGCCGAAATACAGTCAACGAGACAAGCAATATTGCCAGACACTATTCGACCATCTGCTCTCCAAAGGGATTGACAGGAAGAAACAGTTTGAATTGGCGCAAAACGCTGAAAGAGAAGTGAGAAAATTGTGGCGCGGAGAGGCCGACCACCCAATTAAAAGATTTCCCAGGCCAGACAGCAGATATGTGTTCCGCTCGGATAACTTCCATGTTCTGGGCTTGACAAGAACTGGAACCTTAAAATCGGCGTGCATGATGTTTAACTGCATACCACTTCAATCAAGTACAGCGCCTTCTCCATGTGCACGTACTTTGTCTGCCTGAACCCCAGCTTTTTGTAGAGCTTGAGCACCGGCCCTTTCCTGATGGCATTCAGGTATATTGACTTGTAGCCCCTGGCCTTCGCGACACTGAAGAGGAAGCGCAGAGCCTTCTCGCCAAGGCCCCTGCGCTGGAACTTGGAGGAAACTGCAACATCGGCGAGGTAAATGTATTTCCCCTTCGCGAAATCAAGGTGCTCCGCGAGAACGAACCCCACGATTTTGCCGTCAAGCTCCATGGCAAAGCAAAGTGACGGGTAAGTTCTTATCGCCTGTCGAATCCTCGCCCTCGATGTCTGCCGAGTCCAGTTCCTGTCAAGCTTCGAGAATTCCGAGTAGTATATCTCGGAGAATTTGTTGGTGTCGCGCTTCCTGGCTGGGCGTATGAGCAAATCCATGGCTAAATAGCCAACATCATTTTTCTTTGGAATTGGAACTGCTTTTCTTACTTCTTCCCCTTCTTCCCGTTGCCTTCTTGCGTGTTTGCCTGCCCTTCCGTGCCATCCTGTGATAGCCCCATTACGTCCTCGAGCTTCCTGCCGCTCTTCTCCGCCTCGTTGAACTCCTTAATATCCTCATCGTCAAGGCCTAGGTTCTTGAGCACCCTGTCGTGGTCCTCGAGCGACATTTCCTTGAACTCCTCGCGCCACGCCTTCATGTCTGCCGTGTCAGGGAGCGGCCTGCCCTCGCTTTTTTTCCTTCCGAACATAAATTGGATTTCGCCTTAAGTGTTTAAAAAGCTTGGCGGGCAATTAACGGCAAAGTCCTTTGACCACGACAACCTGCTAAAAGTTAGCTTATTATACAAAGAATTTCAACACTATATTTATGATTGCCCACAGCCCTGCCTCAAAGCTCCGCGGCACTGGCACAATGTCGCGCCGGCTTGCACGTGATGTGCTTGCCGAAATGGGTAAAGGCATGGTAAACAGTGGGATAAATGGAAGCGGGGCGTTTCTTCTAAGGGAAATTTCGGCGAGAGGACATTTGAGCAAGCGCATGAAGATATAACTGGTGGCTCAATGGTATCCGGGATGAATGACTGGGTAAAGAGAAACAACAGGGTATTTACATGGCATAATTATTTTCCCCCTTATTGAGTTTGCTGCATATCCGAGCGACAGGTATTTATTTGCGGGAATTGAATTAGTACTAGATGCCCGAAAACGATTTGCAGGATAACCATGTGCGGGCAGCCGCCGCGCCACAAGGGCCCGCTCGGATGGCCACACCCAATACATCACCCGTCACTTCCCAAAATGCGCAGTGGGTAACTGCACTGCCGACCGCTAAGCCCCGTGCCGCTGAACCAAGCATTTTCCAAAAAGTGCAGATGCCACCCACCCCGACCGAGCAGATGGTTGCCGGCTGGGTCGCCAAGTTCCGTCAGGAGTTGCTGATTGCAGGCTACTCTCCGCGCACGATAAAGATGTACACTCTATACCTCGAGGACTTTTTGCAGCACGCAAAAAAGGAGCCCAAAGACGTTGGACGCGATGACATCGTGGGTTTTATGGCCGGCATGAAGGAGAAGGGTAATTCCAATGCCACGCTCGGACTTGCCCACGCCGCCCTGAAGTACTTCCTCAAAAATTACCTAAAACTCGCTGCAATCGATGATGTGAAGGCCCCAAAGAAGGCCAAGGCCCTCCCGACAATCCTAACCAAGGACGAGGTCAAGGCGCTTCTTCACGGGGCAAAGCCCGGACGCAACCGCCTGCTCCTCCAGTTCATTTATTCCACAGGGGTCAGGGTGAGTGAAGCGGTGAACATAAAGGTAGAGGACATAAACTTCAAGGAAAAAATCGGAAAAGTGAAGTCCGGGAAAGGCTCGAAGGATCGCATGATAATCCTCTCCAAGAACTGGTGCGGAATGGCGAAAAAGTACGTCGAGCGGAAGAAAGTCAAGAGCCAGTTCCTGTTCTCGAAGAAGAACGGCAAGCACATAACCCCTGATACTGTCCAGAGGATAGTCCGCAAAGCCAAGGCCAAGGCGGGAATTACGAAAGATGTGACCGTGCACTCGCTACGCCACGCTTTCGCCACCCACCTACTCGAAGCCGGCGAGAATATCCGCAACATACAGGAACTGCTCGGCCACAGCAACCTCAACACGACCCAGGTTTACACACATGTTTCCACGGAGCAGCTCAAGAAGGTCCAGAGCCCGTTCGACAGGATGTGACAGGCTGGAATGGAAAGGCTGCTTAAATGGGGGTTTAAGGTGTTATGAAAGCTGGCAGAACAAAAATCGGCAACAAGGCAATTGTTAGGTGAAGAGGGAAAGGGTCGGCAAGGTGTGTTTTCGCGGCAGGGGAAAAGCCTATTATTTTGGTTTTGGGAAAAAGGACACCGAAACAGTGCTAAGGGCGTACAGGGTAATTTTGGAAAATATCAGGAAAACTTGGGCCCCTTCACGTAACAGATTTTTATGGGGAGGGGCAAGTTGCGGATTTCTATAAGTTGCCGCCTGTGGCCCGCAACGGATAATGGAGGGTATTTGGGCAGATAAACGCTGCTTTGAGTCGGCACGACCTAGATAAAGACAGATTAACGCGCTGGGTATTTGACAGCGGCACATCCTTTGTACCCACAACAAACACTGTATTTTTGTATGACCTACACTCAATAAACGCCCATGGTGAGAAGGCAAACCGCTGACCCCAGCCCTATTGTTCCACTAATGCCACCAAAATCGAAAAAAGTGGAGAAGGCACCAACAAAAACAAGTTATGTATAGTTAAAGGTTTTGGATTGGGGTATAACGCCTTTGGCTCCGAAACAAAAACTTATTATGTATAAATGAGGGATAATTGGAGTTTGGCGTTACGGAAAGGCTTCACGAGCCCACTTGGTGACAAGCCCTGGCCATGAACTTTATTTGAGTTTTCCTGTGGTAGCATAACGCTGCGGGGGAAAGCTTGTGTTGGTTTATTTGCCGCCAGCACCATATAGGCTCCGTTGAAAGTCTCACCCTATCCTGAGGTTGTCCGCTATCATGCGGAGTAGTACCTCTTTGCGTTGTTGTATTGTTTTATGGGAGTAGAGGA
>SBBR01000121.1 GCA_005239615.1 archaeon | reverse complement strand
TGCTGACCAATTTTATCCGGCCCTCCTCTGCGCCGCCTTCATATGCGCGTCAAGCCCCTCGGCTTCTGCCAGCCTGGTGGCTGTCTTCGCCATTTCTCTCACGCCTTTCCTTGTTATCCTCTGCCAGGTGAGGGCTTTCACGAAATCCATAGGAGATAGCCCGCCCCTGTAGCGCGCAGCTCTGCCTGTGGGGAGGGTGTGGTTCGTGCCGCTGCAGTAGTCGCCGAAAACCTCGGCCGACCATTTGCCGATGAATAGAGAACCGTAGTTCGTGAGCCTTCCAGCAAGCTTTCCTGGCCTCTTCACCTGTAGCTCCAAATGCTCCGGCGCCATGGCGTTGGACAGTTCTGCAGCCTCGCCAAGGCTCTTGGCAATAATTATCCTGCCATTTTTCAGGGCGGCTTCTGCGGTTTTCCTCGTGGAAAGCCTTTCCACTTGCCGCGCAATCTCGGCGTTCACTTTCCTGGCAAGTTCCCTTGAATTTGTAATGAGGTTCGCCTTGGCCTCAGGGTCGTGCTCTGCCTGCGCCAGCAAATCAGCCGCAATCATGCCAGCATCGCCTGTCCGATCAGCAATAATGAGCACTTCGCTCGGCCCGGCGAGAAAATCGATTCCGACCTCACCATAAACCTCTTTCTTGGCTATGGTCACAAACCTGTTTCCCGGCCCCACTATCTTGTCGACCTTTGGAATCGTTTTTGTCCCGTATGCCATTGCCGCGATTGCTTGTACACCTCCAACTTTCAAAACCCTGTCCGCTCCTGCAATGTCGGCCGCAACGATTGTCGCTGGCTTTATTCTCGGCGAGCAGACAATCACTTCCCTGACTCCAGCCACTTTTGCCGGAATCACGCACATAAGCGCGGTTGAGGGGAGCGGATACCTACCTCCAGGAACGTAACATCCGACCCTTTTGAGGGGCACTATTTTCTGGCCAAGTAAAATCCCTTTGCTTTTCATAGAAAAGCCCTTCATCCCTCCAAGCTGCATCTTGGCAAACGCCCTTATGTTTCCTGCGGCCTTCCTGAGCGCGGAAACCGTCTGCCTGTCAACCTGCCTGTACGCATCCTTAATTTCTTTTCGGCTTACCTCGAAGGGCTGGATGCCGGCCTTGTCAAACTTTTGGGCATATTTACGGACTGCCGAATCGCCGTTTTTCCTCACATCTGAAATTATTTCCCTCACGGCCTTCGCTTCCTTTGCTTGCGCGTATCCGGTGTTTTCCGGTAATGGTACTGAAGCATTCACAATCCTCATTTGCGTCTCCTCCTCAACTCATTCTCCACGTCATAGATTGTTACTCCGTTCTTTGCCATGAGCACCAGCACGAAATATACAAGGTCCGCCACTTCCCAGGCAAGGTTGCCTCTGTCTTTATAATAAGCGACTTCGAGGGCCTCCTCGTTGATTTTGGATTTGAGCAGCTTTTCATCAGCTGCTAATCTGGAGGTAAAGGAGCCTTTCACAGGGTTTTGAACCCTGTCAAGAATCACCCCATACAGGTCGCTAAGCCCGGATTCCTTTTCCCCGAAGCACGAATACTCACCTGCGTGGCACGCCAGGCCATTTTGCTTCACAGTGAAAAGGAGCGTGTCCCTGTCGCAGTCATACCTTGTTCTGAGGAGTTCCTGAAAATTTCCGGATGTGTCTCCTTTCTGCCAGATTCTCTTCCTCGACCTGCTGTAATAATTCGCCTTGCCTGATTCGAATGTCCTGCGAAGCGATTTCGCATTGGAAAAGGCCATCATGAGCACCTGGCCATCCTCATCTTGCACTATCGTCGGCACAAGCCCGTTGTTTTTCCCAAAATCGAGAAGCGAAACGAATGCATCGGCAAGCTTTACCCTACCGGTGTAGAGCGCCATGCCTACCTGGGAGTTGAACCCTTCATCCTCGAGCAACTTCATTTCCTCTATTGTGGTGATGCCTCCCGCATATGTGACTTTGTTTTTAGTGGCCTGCTTTAGCTGCCTGGCAAGCTCCCAGTCCACGCCTTCGAGCATCCCTTCCCTCTCCACATCAGTGAACAGGAATTCGCTACAGTAAGGCTCAAGCTCTTGCATCAGCTCAAATGGGTTTTTCCCGGTTGCCTTTGTCCAGCCTTCCATGACAACGGAGCCGGCTTTTGCATCAACCGCCGCAATCAGCTTGTCCCTTGGCAGCTTTTCGAGGAATTCGGGGCTGGCCATTGTCCCGACGATGATTTTTTTTGCCCCGGCCTTGAGCATTTCCATAGCTTTTCCTGTGCTGCGTATTCCGCCTCCCACCCTGCATTCGGCAATTGCGCAAATCTCCTTTACAAGAGCTGAATTATCGCCCTTGTCCATTGCCGCATCAAGGTCAATTACGGCTATCTCGCCGTATTTCCTGAATTCTTTTGCAAGGCCGATAACATCTTTTACTTCGAGCGCCTTTTCCTTTCCCTGCCGCAGCTGCACAGCCTTGCCGCCCATGAGGTCTATGCTCGGTATAATCATAGCCTCACCTCCACGCCGTTTTCCCTGAGGAATTCCTTTGTCTCCCTGATTGTGAATTTGTTGTAATGATAGATGGATGCCGCAAGGGCAGCATCAGCTTTGCCTTTCTTGAATACCTGTAGCAAATCATGCATGTTTCCTGCTCCGCCGGAAGCTATTACAGGTATCCCTGCCTGCCCAGAAACCTTTCTCGTGAGTTCGATGTCATATCCTCCCTTTGTGCCGTCGGCATCGATTGAGGTGAGCAGTATTTCTCCCGCCCCCATCTTCTCGGCCTTTTTCGCCCACTTTATGGCATCGAGGCCTGTCTGCCTTTTTCCGGACTTTGTGAACACCAACCATTTCCCATCGATTTTTCGTGCGTCTATCGCTACCACAATGCACTGGCTCCCGAACCTTTCCGCTCCCTCGCTTATCAGCCGAGGGCTTTCCACGGCCGCGGTGTTGATTGAAACCTTGTCCGCGCCGGTTCCCAGCAGACTGCGGATGTCCTCAATGCTGCTTATGCCGCCGCCGACCGTGAAAGGGATGAAAATCTCCCTGCTTATTTTTTCCACGAGCGATTTCATGGTCTTCCTTTTCTCATTCGAGGCTGTGATATCAAGGAGCACGAGCTCATCAGCCCCGCCTTCAGCATATTTTTTCGCGAGCCCTATGGCATCACCCGCATACTGTAGCCCGTCAAAGTTTTTCCCTTTCACGACTTTCGAATCCTTTACATCAAGGCATGGCATTATCCTCTTTGTCAGCATTCCAACCACCTCCCTAGGAGCCTAAGCCCGTACATCCCGCTTCTTTCGGGGTGGAATTGCACGGCAAGAACATTATCCTTTTGGATTGCACACGCGAATTTCCCGAAGTAATCGCTTTCCGCGAAAATGATGTCTGGGTCTTCCGGGCGGCAATAATAGGAGTTGGTGAAGTATGCGTATCCGCGTTCAAGGAACACACCTTTTTTTGGTTCGATGAGGTTCCAGCCGACCTGTGGAACCTTGCCTTTCCTGAATTTCACGGCCCTCCCGCTGAAAATTCCAAGACCCCTGGTACCAGGACTTTCCTCGCTTTCCATGAAAAGGACCTGCATACCGAGGCATATGCCTAAAAAAGGCTTTTTGCCCCTTATTGCCCCAACCACTGGCTCTTCGAGGTTTTTTGCCCTCAGCTGCTCCATGAAGTAGCCGAACGCTCCCACTCCGGGCATTACGACCCTTTCCGCCTGTTCGATTTCTTCCGGAGTGGAAGCTAACCTTGTTTGCGCGCCAAGCTTCCTGAACGCGTTGTCCACGTTAGCAAGATTTCCCACTCCACAGTCCACTATCGTCACCTTTGCCGCCATTCATATCACTCCTTTCGTGCTCGGTATTTCGCCGAGCATTCTCTTCTCAACCGAGCACGCCATTTTCATCGCCTTACCGAACGCCTTGAAAACCGCCTCAGCCTTGTGGTGGTCGCTCCTGCCGTAAGGCATTTTCACAGCTATATTCGCGCCGAGCCCCACTGCAAATCCGGAGAAGAAATCCTCCAGCGTGTCAAGGCCCAGCCCGCCGCAGAATTGCCTTTTGAACTCAGCTTCAAACCTGCAAAACGGCCTGCCGCCGATGTCTACTGCAACCACCGCGAGAGCCTCGTC
>SBBR01000040.1 GCA_005239615.1 archaeon | reverse complement strand
TTCCTCTACTCCCATAAAACAATACAACAACGCAAAGAGGTACTACTCCGCATGATAGCGGACAACCTCAGGATAGGGTGAGACTTTCAACGGAGCCATCATTCCCGACGCATTTAAATATTTCTTGACCACTAAAGTACTGCGATTCGTGCGTTTTCCGGTGGTTCCATGGTTTCCAATGAAGTCATCCTGCAGACCGTCAGGAGGATGGTCGCCTCAGGCGTCGACGATGACACCATAAAGATGACGCTGAAGGGCATCGACCTTTCTGAGGGCGAAATAGGGGTGGTGCTGCGTGAAGCCAAAAGCACGACTCAAGGAGAAGAGGAAGAGGCCAAGCGCGCAGCAGCCAGTGCTTCCGGCGCTGTGGGCGAGGGAGGAGTTGAAGGCGAAGAGGGCGTCGAGGGCAAAGTGGGAGATTATGAGGGCGGCGAAGACGATGGTGCAGACGAGGAAGAGGAGGAAGGTTTTGGTGATGATGCAGGGGACGAGCTGCACGACCACATAGAGAGCACTGCGCAGGAGCAGCTTGCACACCACTCAGAGACACACCAGCTGCTCGAGGAGCACGCGGACAGGATTGCAGCGGTGCACGCCGACGTCAGCGCATTGCATGAGAAGGTCGATTCAGGCCAGCGCCTCCCTTCAGAAGTCCTCGCACTGCTTTCTGCTCTCGACAGACGCATCTCCTCATTAGAGAAGGCTGTAGCTGAAGCAGGAGCCCACACCCTCGCGCTCAAGTCCATAATGCAGAAGATAATCGACACAGAAAGGCAGGTCCTGCTCGAGCTCCAGAAGAAGAAATGAATTTTGGGTTGGGCGAATGGAGTTCGCGGTTTCTTGTCTGGTTTTGTCGCTGCAGCTCAGGCTACTTCTTCATCAGCTTCATTATGCCGTTCATGAAGTCGGAGATTGCAGTATGAATTGACTCCCCTGAGGGCCTCTTGTCCGCCACATGCTTTCCCTGCGCCTTCGCGGCTTCTCCCTTGCCGAGGGCCTTGCCAGTCCGCGAGAGGCTGTCCTCGAGGAACTTCTTTCCCTGGGGCGCTTTGGTGCCAGTCTTCTCAAGCTCATCAAATTCAGCCTTACCTGTGTCGAGAATTCCTCCAAGCAGCGCCCAAAGGAAGGACAGGAACTTGGACACATAACCAAGGGTGATGTCAACCACGAGCAGCAGGAAAACGATTGTGGCCGGCAGGGCCATACCTGCCTGTATGAAAAGTAGGATGAGTCCTGCCAGCACCAAAATCAGGATGAATTGCATCATGTTTCACCTTGTCCATTATTGCGCGAATCTAGGGCCAACCCAAAGTCAACGGCGCCAGCGGACAAGCTATTGTTATGCAGACGCTGGTTGGGGCCGCGAAGTCACATCGGACCCCCTTCCATGCCGCCAAACCCTCCAAAGCCACCCAGGCCACCGAACGGGTCTGCCTGCGGCGCCTCTTGCTTGCCCCCAAGTATGACTGAGAGTATTATAAGGCCGAATATTATCGGCAGCCACAGCTCGCCGTTGATGTCCCCTGAGCCCACAAAGAAGTAAAGCACCACCGTGCCGATGATGAACATCAGTATGGTAGAGAGGTCCTTCGAGGTGAGGACGCTTATCACGAGTATGCCCAGCACGAGCCACTCCTGCTTGAATTGTATCGCCATGAGCATGAGTATCATGGTCAGCAGGAAGTTAAAAGTGTCCATCAAGCGACACCCCGCTTGGTTGGATGGACCCTATTCGAGGAACCTTGCTCGGCTGTTGCCTCCCACTCCAAAATCCATTTGTTGTTCATCACATCAAACCACATCAGTGCAGCTGGTCCCCCCCGAAAGGGTTGAGCTGTGTGAGGAGTTCCTTCCCCGCGGTCTGCAGTATGAAGAAGCCCACGAGCAGCCACACGAGGAAAGGGTAAGAGTAAAAGGTCAGGTAAAATATTATCACCGCGAAGAGTATCGCGAGCTTAGCCGAGCCGAGGTTTTCCTTCGCCCAGCCGTAAATCCACACGAACAGGTAGAGGGAAATGACAATCCACAGGTTGTCTAGCACCTCAAGGAAGAACATTGCAACCGCACAGATTATTGGCTGATGGGGAATAAATTACTATCTAAGCACAGCCAAGGCATGCCCTTCGCATTTGGGAGATGTCGGATGTCGCGAAGAGTGCGGCCTGTTTCATAGAGGCTGCCGGCGCCCGGCCCGTTCCCTGATTTTGACTGCCAACTTTTTTGTGAGCGCCCACTACATTCTAGCCCCATGCACGGCGAGCTTCCTGCCTTTCTTCGTAGAAGCCACAAGGCCGATTGCTCTTCCAACCAATGCCCCTGTGGCAGTGTTACCGCTCAAGGCAAAAGCCTCCTGCCGCACCGAAAAGCGTGCCCTTCATGCCGGTGCTTGGCGGGTGCCTTTCCAGCTACTCGGTCGCCCTGCGCTTCATTCTCCAAAATGTGTCCTTAGCCCGTTGGACAGTTTTTTGTATCATTTCATTTTCACCTTCTCATGGTGGTCCCTATCCCCCAAACTATCGTGGACAGGAAGCCAAGGCCAAGGAGCAGTTGTAGGATGTAGAGCGAGAGGAAAATTTCGAACCACTTGAACACCATGAAGTAAATCAGTACCGCCGATACAATCAGGCTGAGGTTCCCCGGGCCGAGGAAGCCGCGCACCGTGGTGTAGAGGACGAAAATCATTATGATTTGCATGAGCACCTTCGCCGGCCAGAAAAGAGTGGTTATGAGCACTGGCAAGAGCGCGAGGACGACGAAGCCTATGAGTATGAAGACTATTATGTGGCCGCGTCCGTTCATGGCATGCTCATCTCCTCATCATCCTGGCAGCGTGGCTGTGGGCAGCCTGCTCCTGCATTCTCCTCTGTATGTCAATACCGCTCGACACAGGGCTTTCCATTCCCTCTTCAGGGGGAGGTGGCGGACCGCCCGCGCTTATGAAGAAGAAGTCAATTATTATGCCGCTGATGCCGAACATGAGCAACATGTAAAGTACATATATCGGTCCGAAGAGCGTCCACGCGTCGAACAGGACGAAGTAAGCTACTGCCGCGATTAGTATCCATGACACAGGCCCCTTTCCTAGGTGGTTCATAACCCAGCTCGTAATGGTGAGGAGCACGAATATCTTTATAACGAAATTCAGGTCACCTAAGAACTCGAATATTCCAAGTATGTCAAGGAAAGGGAAACCCACAGTCACGCCACCTGCCCCCTGCCGCGCCTGGCTCCAATGGGTTGCATCCCGACCGTTATTCTGTGCCACGCCTTTTCCGAGTCCATCAGCCAACTAAAGGCGTTTTTGGTATTTAAGCATAATGCCGATCGGATAATTACATGAAACGGCCTTTGCGGATTATGCTTGACACGAATGTTTACGAATTCCTTATTGAGCAGTATGCGGATAACTTGGCCGAAATGATCGAGGGGGTGAAATAATCGTTTATGGTTGTACTGTCGTCCGCAAAGAGCTTCGCGAAACCCCGAAAAGTATTAAATATAAAGGCAAAAGCTTCAGGAATGCGCTGCTTTCTGCCTATGACAATGCCACACAGGACCATTCAAATCCTGCCGGGGGCGTTGCGAATTTTATCGCAGAAGAATATTGGAAAGAATATAATGGTGGGGTTTCAAAAAGAAAACTAATGAGTGATTTCAGGATTGTGACGGTATCGAGCATCCACGGTCTTGACATACTGGTTTCTGAGGACGACCACTCAATGAAATCAAGGTTGGCAATTGAATCGTACCTGAAAGTCAATGACAGAAACGCTTTTAGGATCTCAGCGTTGTATTCCATCAATCAGCTTTTCCCTTAAGCCCTGAGCGCCTCTTCCTGAGGTAAGGCCATTACGCTTGGGCTGTTCTTGAATTCCTTGAGCTCCGCGAAAGCCATCTTTATCCTGGCATCCCGCTCCTTTGAATAGCCCTCTTCCAGCTCAACGGTCTTCTGGTACATCAAAAACCACTGCAATAACATTGCGGTATCAAAAGTATATAAAAGTAACCCGAACGCGAAAAACGAGCTGGCGGGAAACCTCAGCAAGCCAAACGACCCCGCCCTCTTCAGAGGGCGGTTTGGAGGTCGGGTTCGTTTCCGTTGGCGGCCTGTTATGAGACCCCGCGAGCCTCAGCCCGTGGTGCTCAGAGCGGGCCTGCGGCTTTTTGAACAAATACGCCGCCACCTGCTGGTCGATTTTTCTTATAGTGTAACAAACGAGCCTGCCGATAATATACTCAGTGGAATCCACCTTTATGATTCCTCCTGGCTTATGGTTTCGAAGAAAAATATGATGTAGTGCGCTATTCTATCGGGCTTTTTGCCGTGAAACTCTCTTGCAGTGTCAATTCTGAAAACTGACCACCTTGCTAGTTTTTTTGGACTCAGCATTATTTGGTATATAGGGTATCATCCTTTCAAGTCTTCCCATGTGCCTATTTTCCTGTGCAATTCCCATGCCATTTCACCCAAACCCTATGCACGTCTTCCCCGCGCTCAGGGAGTTGGTCAGTTCAGAAATATTCCTCTGCGTGCCCTGCATCTCATACACCGCCTTCGGGTTCCAGAAGAAGCTGGCCTTCCTTCCCGAGTCAACAACGCACACCCTTCCGTCCTTCACTAGGCCAAAGACGTCGCTCACCGCCTGCACGCTCCCTTGGCTCCCTCCTGAGGGGCTGTTGAATGGCACTCCTGCAACCCCCCTTAGCCTGACCTTTTGTCCTGCCTCGTCAGGCGTGAGCAGCTGCACTTTCGCGTTCGGCTGCTCAAGCGTAAGGCTGGTATCCTCGAGAGGGTTGGTGTAAAGTATGGTGCGGATGTAGGCGTCTCCTGTGTAATTCACCTTGCCGAAGTCGACAGCGTAGGCCGACTGCCAGTTGAGCACAGGGTCCTTTGAAGCCGATGCGCGGTCTGCCCTGTCATTGAAAGCCTCTGTTATTAAGAGTCCGCTCGGGTCGAGGCATGCTCCCACGCCATCCCAGTAAGTTAGCGTGCTGCCCACATCAATAGGGGTATCGCTGGAGGTCAGGGTGTAGTAAGCCGCGAGGTTCTCCTCGCTGATTGTGCCGGCCTGCGCCTTCAGCATCACAGGTGTCGCGTGGGACGGCCATAGCAGCAGCCTGCCCTTCCCTTCAGAGGTCTTCTCAGCGGTCAGCAGGCTTCCCCTTCCAGAGGGTGAGGTGTTCAGCTCAAAGGGCCTCTTCTCAACCCCTGCATCCACCAAAACAATCGGGTTGCTGCCGGAATCATTGTAGGTTTTTACTGGTGCAGGCTCCTTGTTGATGCTGACCAGTTCGCTGGTGTCGCGGTTGCTGAAAGCCGTGCCATAGCCTTGCCTGTCAAATGTGTCCCCTTCAAGGCCAACCAAGCCGTCGAATGGCAGCGAGTAGAAGGCCGAGCTAGGGTTTGGCTCCTGCAGCAGGTAGGTTTCCAGCGTGACCTTTATGTTTGGCGTGCCGTCGGCCCTGAAGAACTTATATGTGCCGTCATCACCCTCAAGGTTCACAAGTACCTCGTAAGTGCCAGCGCTTGAGAGCCGCGGCGAGTCATAGAACCTGTTCGTGAGTTTCACCCTGCCGCCCTCGAAGAGCCTCCCGATGCCGTACTTTTTCCCTACAGCATCAGTGGCGAGGCTGTTGAACCACTGCGGGGTGTCGAAGAACGTGCCTGAGGAGTAGAGGCTGGAAAAATCTTTCATGAAATCTTGTGTATAGCCATCTTGGATGAGCAGGGCGTTGAAATGTATTGTGTCCGTGAGCGCTTCCTTGGAAGGGATGTCGGTTGTCCACTGGATATTATTCTCGTTCGCCTCTATGAGATACTTGAGTGCGGGTTCGCCCTCCAGATACCCGGTCCAGCTTGCAATGAAGCATCCTTGCCCTGAGCTTTGCCGCGTGCCTGACCCGCTCGCCCCAGCCCATGCTCCGGTGCCAGTGGACGCTTCTGCCCCAGTGCCGTTGGTCGCACCACTTCCTGTCCCAGAGCCCTGCTGGACATTAAGGTCTTTCGTGATTTTTGCGAGGTCTGAATAGAGCGGGTTTGGTGGGCAGGTGAACGTGGGGTTCCTGTCGAAGAATTCCTTGAGGGATTTGAGGCGCTTGCTGAGCATGATGGAGAACTGGGCTGCGTCGCAGTACATCCCTTCAGGGTTCTGCTCAGCACATCCGTCCTTCGGGATGCCGTTCTCCCCGAAGTTCCAGCTGAGCTTTACTCTGGGCAGAGCCTTTTCGCCTGTCCTGCCGACCTTGTTGCCGGAGACGCAGGACAGGGAATCGAATTCCAGTTCGGGCAAGGTTTCCTCCTGCTCCTGCGTCCTGAACTTCAGGTGGAGCTTTGCCGCTACCTCCACCTTCTTGTTGTCTGGCACGTTGAACGGCCCGAAGTTGCTGTTGCCCCTGCTTATATGTGTGGGATTGGCATGGGTGTGCTGCGTTGCGTTGAATGTGAAGGTTGAGTACACTGGCTTTGGGCTTGAAACGCCGCTGTTCGAGAAAACAACGCCTATGCGCTGCTCCTTGTAGTTGCCTATTATCCGAGCGGAAGCACTGTCATACTCGGCCGAGAGCCTCTCCACGCTTGAGCCGATTTCCTTTGCGTCCGATAGGAGGTTGATTATGTAATCAGGCAGGTCGCTGGCGTGCCTCTGGTCGCACGGGTCCTGGCCGAAGAGGCCAGGAAGCACCCCTCCTATGAAGAAGCCGCCGAGTGTGTATGCCGACATTATGGTGGTTGTGGAAAACGCTCCTGTCGCAGAGGTTGCTGCCGAGACCGCCGGCGCCATGGCTGTCTGCGCCCCAGCCGCCGCCGCCTGCGTGCCGCCGACTGCGGCTGCGGATGCAGAAGTGTCGGCCCCGGACTTGGCGAGGTTTTGGGTTATGAACGATTCCATTTTCGCTGCAGCACCCTGCGTTGAGGCTGCTGCGCTTGAGAGGTAGGACTGACACATCGCACAGCCTTCGGCATCAGCTTCACATTGTGGTGCAAGCGCAGCTTCCGCAGCCTCGAGCGATGCCGCTGCCGCCTGGAGCTCTGCCGCTGCTGCCGTAAGGCTTGCCTTCACAGCCGCCTCGGCGCCTTGCTTGCTCGCCATTGACGCGGCAGCGGCACCAAGGCCTCCTGCGCCACCGCCGATTGCAGGAATTCCATCATCAAGTCCTGACATCGTGGCGTCGTCAATTGGCGCCAGCCCCTGTGCCTGGCCTTTGGCGGATTCGCACTGGCTCATTGCGGTTTCAAACGGTGCCACAGCCCCAGCCACACCCGGCTCCGCAAGTGTTTTCGCGCAAGGGCCCTGCGCAGCCGCCACGGAAGATTGCGCGGACTGCACCTCGCTGCACACTGCCTCGAGAGAGGAATTCGATGCCTTTGTTGAAGCTGCGGCTGTTTTCTGCTTTGCCTTGGCGCCGAACAGCTTCCCCCAGAGGCTCGTTGCCAGGCCTTTCGAGGATGCGTGGGTCGCTGTCATCGCCACCTGCATGCCTTTGAGCGCGCCGAGCACCGCGCCAACACCCGCGCCTGTCCAGTTCCACCATTCCTTTTCGGATGCTTCTCCCCAGTCGCAGATGCTCGCGTCAACATTTATGTTCTGGACGAACAACCTGTTCGTGAGTTCGGTCGAGTCCTTTGCCCCCGCGCCCTTCAGAGTGAACTCGTACTTGCGCAGCTTGAACGCATCGTTTTGTGTAGGCTTGATGAGCGCATCCACCACAGCAACCTCGCGGTAGTTGCTGCGGGGCGTCCTTATCGCGGCATTTATTCCATAGAGCCCCGGGACTTCCTGTCGGGCAACCTGCACTTTCTTCTTTGGTGAGGTCTGCGTGAGCCTGAACTGCTCGGGCTTTACGAGTATGCCTCCCTCGGCGCCCCCAGAGCACCCTTTGTTGTCCTTGCAGAGCCAGAAGTCTATGTCCACGTTGCCGCACGCCGAGGAATCTATTTCAAGGACGCTTTCCTCCTCGCCTTCCTGCATTACAATGCCCACTTCCGCATCAGGGCTGAACTTTATGCACTCGCCCAAATCTATAATGTCTATTTCCGACTCTACCTGGTTGCTCGCGCCAACAAGCTGCTCCCCTGCATTTGTCACCTGCCCCGCGTCTATGAGAACGCTAAACTCAGCCTTCTTGCCTATAGTGCCCCCTTTAGGAGTGAAAGTCAGCAGCGCGATGAACTCCTTCTCAGGGGGCACTGATTCGAAGAGCGTCGCATACATGCCTTCAGAAAGCACATCCGAGGCCTCCTGCCCGCTGTCCGGGTTCTGCACGTGGATTTCAACATTCCCGTGCTTGTTGCCCTTCCACTTCAGCGCGGCTTTCAGGTTCCTCAGGGCCAGCGGTTTCCCTTCCTGTGTGAGGCAGCTGTTCCTTATGGAAAACTCAACCTCTGCCTTGCCTCCAAGGGTCGCGTCCTTCCACTCTTTGATGCCTACTTCGACGCAGTTGTTTTCTTTGGGAGGTTCGGCGAGGCCTATCGAGATTCTCGTCGGCACCTCTAGCGGCCACTTGATGCTCCCGGAATCATTTGAAACTTCGAAGTAAAGCGTAGCGTCAATTACCCTCTGCTCCTCAAGGCGCCTCGCCTCCTCGCTGATTGCAGTGAGGATGCTGAGCTGCACTGGCGCGCCGTAAGGGAGCTGGGTCTTTACATCGTACTGCATGAGCCAGTTTGTGATTCGCGCCTCATCCAGCAGCCCGCCGAAGTTCCCGCCCATCCTGATGCTTGAGATTTTCAGGTTCAGGGGCACAATGTTCGTTGCCTCGAGCTGCAGCTTTTCTTCGGTCTTTCCAGTGAGGTCGAGGCTGGAAGCGAGGCGCCCTGGTCTGAATGAAACCACGTCTTTGTTGACCTCGGCCTTCACTGTGCTGCCAATGTAGCCGGCCTTCTCCACCCTTATATTGAGCTTTGTCCCGGGTGCTGATGCAGGTATGCGGATTACCGCCTTTCCACTTCCATCCGTGGTCGCGGTGAACACCGCCCTTGCCCTATCAGGAGTAGTCCTCTCCACCCTCACAAGCGCGCCCTCTACTTCCATGAAGTCACCGCTTCCATTTGCAACGCTCCAAAATGCTGCGGTTACCGTGAGGTCGAATTCGGAAAATGCAGGCATTGTCGTCGGAGAAACACTTACGTTGATGTCCTTCTCCTTCACAATGCCTGCCTTCACGGCCCTGCTAAATACCTTCTGCCTGTCCGACACCACCTGCAGCTGGAGGGCCGTGTCGCCAAGTGCCTCAGGGCGGAGCGTGAGCTTTCCCGTGACGGCCTTGTTCCTCGTGAATTTTCCAAGCGCTACCGGCGGAACCTCGAAAGCTGGCGAAGCCGAGGAAACAACCTGTGATTCTGCGTTGGTTATGCTGTAGTTCCTTATCCTGAGCTTTTCTTCCGTGAAAGTACCATCCATGGAGTTCTTCGCCGTGAGCCTCGCATTATCGTGCACTGCCTCGGAGTTGTTCGTGAGGTAGAAGCTGTACTCATAATCCGAGAAAACCCTGAGCGAGTAAGGCGGGGTTAGGATAAGGTCGTTTGATATGTCGAGCATGCGCTCGCCATAGCAGAACCCGTCCTTGCACTCTTCTGAGGCGCCTTCAAAGAAATCTTTCCTGTAGGATTTCGCGTACAGGCTGCCCTTCGCTGTGGCGCTTTCCGCCTCCCCAAGCTCCGAGTCAAACTGGTCCCTTATGAATTTCCCGTCACCAGTGACGCCGTACGCCCTGTAAAACACGGGCAGGGCCTTTCCCGGCGCTGCAGCCTGCCTGACTTTCAACCGCACTGAAAACTCTGTTCTCCAACTTGAGGTTTTTCTGCCATCCCATATAATAGATGCCCACTTCGCCTCCGAGTTCGTGATGTTTGCTGTGTCCTCTGCAATTCCGTTGGGTTCGGTATAGGTGGAGCCCTTCACTACCGCCGCGCCGGGCGCGTTTATAGCATCAATGTAAATGCCGTCTTTCTCCACTAGCTTCTCAGAGCCGGCCCTTATGAACGCACCGGCTTGCTCGAACTGCCCGCCTGTAGGCATTGTTATGGAGAACCTGGCGTTGTAGGTCTCCCCTGCGTGCATCTTCTCCACCTGCCTGCCGGTTTCTTCAAATAGGCCTAAGAACTCTATCCTGGGGCCTGTTTCGAGCGAAGGCCGTGGCAGCCGCGCAGTGATGGTAATTGTCTTTTCCGGGTAAACCTGGAATGAGGGGGAAGTGTATGCAGCGTAGCCTTGCGCCTCGACGGTCACGAACACCTTCTTGTCCGCTTTCATGGTGAGGGCTGCTTTCCCCTCCGCGTTCAGAGGCAGCCTGCCTAGCCTGTTGTAATCTGTGCTGAAGAGGGCAAAGCCAAAGGGGATGGGCCGGCCTTCCTCGTCCACTGCACCCACTTCGACTGTGCCGCTCCCTATGGTGAGTTGCACGTTGACTTCACCTGCCTCGCCCTGCCTGAACTCGAATTCCTGCGAGGCTCCCTCGGCCGGGAACTTCTGGGCGAGCGCCTTGTACTTCCCGCTCTTCACGCCGGCAAATGATGCAATTCCATCGTAGTTCGTGTGCCTGAGCCCGTATTCCTCGTGATAAAAACCCGTCTTCGCGTCCGTGAGGGCAATGCGAGCGTTCTGCACCGCAAGGCCGTCCTCATCAAGCACCCTGACCTTCAGAAGGCCACATGTGTTTTGTGTGCACTTAGAGAGCCGGAGTTCATACACAGTGGCCTTTAGCTGCCCGGAATTAACCTCGACCTGCGCGCCCGGCGAGTAGCCATCCGCCGCCGCACTTATTTTGGTCACTCCCTGCTCCGTGATTGCGAGTTGCATTTCCTTTCCAGTGTAGTCGCGCGAGCTCTTTTTCCCTGATGGGTTTTCCACGACCACCCTTGCCCTGTTGATGTCCGCGCCGTTGCCAGAGTCCAGGACCCTGACCTTTATTGTGCCGAGGGGCCTCGCGTCGAGGGTGAATTTGACAGCTGAGCTATTTTTTGCGGTGATCTCGAATTCCTTTTCCGCTTCCGCAAACTTCAGGCCGGGGTCGTAAACAAATGCGGTGTAATTTCCGGGAGCGAGGTCAAAAACAGCTTCGCCAAAGCTTGTGAGACTTTTGTCCCCTGTGGGCACACTATGCGAGTCCTTCACCACTACCTCAATGCCTTCCAGGAAATTGCCTTGTGCATCCTCCACGGCGACTTTCACGCTGCCGTTCTCAATCTCCAAGGCCTGCAACCTGATTGTGCCGCTGCCTTCCATTGTGTAGTTGTTGCTCTCGAACCCTGAGGCAGAGACCCTCGCAACCACGGCGCCGCACCCGCTAGGAACCTCTACCTTCAGCACGCCATCATTAACCTCGCGCTCCGGGTCCTGAATTTCAATTCCGCTCGTGCAGCTCAGGCCCACGAAAAGCTTTTTTCCTGAAAGGCTCTCACCGTTAGGGCCTATGAATCGTAGGGTTTTCACGACGCTTGCGGTTTCAGTTTCGGCCTCGAGCGCTACCTCCACAATTCCTGTGGCCTGCGTGAAGGCAAGTTTTTTCTCCGCTGTCCTGAACCCCTTTCCAGAGGCTTTGATAGTGATTTCTCCACCAACCCTGATTCCCCTGAATACTGCAATGCCGTTGCGGTCTGTTATGGCTGAGAGGCCCTGCCCAGCTCCTTTGCCCTTCTCCCATTCAGGCACTTTTATTGTGACGTTTGCGCGCCAGAGCGCCTGCCCTTCTGCGTTCGTGACCTTTACCGTTAGGTCGGTGGTGGGCGGGGCGCTGAAGAAAAGGAAATACGCGGCGATGGCAATAAGCAGGGCGGCAACCCCGATGCCCGCGGCCAAGATTTTTCGGCTGTTTTCATCTGGAAGCGCGCCAGCGATGCCTTCTGGAAGTTCCATGGAAAGCCCAAATAATAATGTTTGGGCTGTTAATAAAGGTATTTCGGCGTCAGCCGTAAACGTGCCCACGGTCATCAATCCATGCAAATTTTTTCGTGTCGCCTTCGATGGCGTAAATTACCCACAAGTTTTCGGTCCTTTCGCTCCTGTAGTTCTGGAGCGGGGCCGCAGCGGCTTGCCAAGCTCCGGCTGTTCAATGTTTATAAGGCTTTTTTCTGGGGTGGGGGCATATTGGCAGGTATCACCTCACCCTATGCAAGTTCCATAAACACTTGATGTCGAGGCAAGCACAACATGGGGCATATTGGCAGGTATCACCTCACCCTATGCAAGTGCTCCCCGCCTCGAGCGAATTGGTGAAGGCCGAGACGTTGCGCTGCGTGCCCTCGCTGGCAAAGATTTTCTGCGGGTTCCAGAAGAATTTTGTGGTGTTGCCGTTGTTGGACACGCACACCTCGCCCTGCTCAGCAAGGCTGAACACATCCTGCATGCTCGACACGCTCGAAATGCTCCCCCCTCCTGCATTGTTATATGGCATTCCTGCAATCCCCCTGAGCGGCACGACCTCTCCCGTATCATCGGCCGTGAGGAAGCTGATTGGAGAGCCTTGCTTTGCCTTGAGGTTGTAGTTCCCCTGCGGGTCGGTGTACATTATCGTGCGGAGGTAAACCTCTCCTGTTTTTATTGCGGCTGGCCACTCCAAACCATAATAGTTCCTGAGTTCGGTTTGCCCGTCAGGCGCCGCGCTCCTGTCGGGCTTCTGGTAGAACGCCTCCGTCACGGGCGCGCCTGTGAAATCGAGGCAGGTTCCCGCGCCGTCCCAGTAAGCGAGGGTGTTCCCGGGGTTGAGAGGCTGCTCGCCCTGCAGCAAACTGTACTGTACCATGAACTTCTCCTCTGTGATGCTTGCCCTGCTTGCTTTCATCATTACGGGCGTCGCGTGCGAGGGCTGGAACAAAATGCTTGCCATTGCCGGGTTGCTAGTATCCACCATCAGCAGCATGCCCCTGCTTTCCGGGGAAACATTCATGGAATAGAGGTCGCGCACCACCCTTACTTCGGCTTCCTTTCCCGCCACGCCTGCAGTTGCCTCGTATGTCCTGAGCGGGCTGGCCTCGTTGTTTATCTCGATATTCTCCTGGTTGGTGTTCCTGAACCCTAACCCATAATTCGCGCGCTCGAAGGAATCTCCCTTGAGGCCGACAAACCCGTCAAGGGGCAGGGAATAGAATGGCGAGCCTGGGAAAGGTTCATCAACCCTGCTCACAATCACAGCGACAAAGGCACTGGGCTTTCCCGTTGCGTCGAAGAACCTCCAGTCATTTTCACCGAATGCAAGGGCAAGCTCCACCCTGTAAAGCCCTGGCCCAGCGAGTTCTGATGTGTCAACGTATTTCCTCCTGAGCCTGAAGAGGTCCTGGTCCATGAGCCTGTTGAAGCCGTATTTTCCTCCAGAGTCCTCTCCGATGCTATGGAAGTACACATCCGTGTCCTCGAAAGCGCGGTTTGTATAGTAATCCGCGAAGTCGCGGAAGAATTCCTTGGAATAGTTGTCCTTCATGAGGTAGGAGTTGAACACCAGCAGCTTCCTGAGGGCCTCCTTGTCGGGAACGGCTTCCGTCCACCTTATGTTGTCCTTTCCTTCTATGTAGCGCAGGATGTGCAGTTCCCCTCCAGCTGTCTCAGTTACCTTTAGCTTGCACGCGTCCTCCTTGTTCTTCTTCAGCGGGTCGCCGATGCTTATTGCGGCCCTCACTTCTGTCCTGTCAGTGAGCGTCTGCTGCGTTGACTCGGAAATCACTGCCGTGGCAACGTATGTGCCATCTGCCCCGGTTCCGGCATTGCACGTGCCTTCCCTTTCCTCGCCCGGCGCCATTTCCTTCAGCTCGAACTCGCAGCTGCCAGCCCCTGCCGCGTTTCCGGCCGCAGCAATCCTCACCTTCACGTTCTGGTCGGCGGAAGTGTTGTTCACAACCACAACGCCTGCCTTTATGCTTCCGGCTTCCTCGGACAGCTTTATTTCCCTGAGCCCTAGCATGCCCTGCCTCACTTCATTCCTCCTCGCGGTTTTCTCGAGCTCTTCCTGCACGTCCTGCTGGGCATCCTGCAGCAGCGGGCACCCCAAATCAAAGTCGTTGGCCTGCAGGAACTCATAAAGCCTGTTGAGCTTTTTGTTCAGCTCGATTGTGAACTGCGTGGCGTCGCAGTAGATGTACTCAGGATTGCTTTGGTCGCACGCTTCTGCCCCTATCCCCCCTGCATCCTCCTTCCAGCTCCAGCTGAACTTCACCCTTGGCAGGGCGCCTTTCCCGGTCCTGCCTATGTCTATTCCGCTCTGGCAGGCCTGCGAATCAAAGGTTACCTTCGGCAGGCTCACCCTTTCCTCGGCTGTCCTGAACTTGAGGTGGAATTTCTGCTGGTAAGTGGTGTCGTACACGCTTCCCCTGGTTCCGCAGGTGCCAGGGTTTATCCAAAACGGTCCGAAATCCCCGTCCTCGCTTCCTGCCTCGCCGCACTGCACCGAGGCGTTCTTGTGGGTGGCATCCCCATGCACGTGCTCAGTTGCGCGCATTGTCGCGACCATGTAAAGAGGCTCCTGCTGCTGCACTCCGCCATAATTGCTGAAAACCACTCCTGCGGTTTGCTTCCCGTTGGGGTTTTTCCCACCCATCTTCTGTACGGCGTCAGTGACATTTGTGTTCCACTCAGCCCTGAAATTCGGGTTGCCCACAATGATGTCTAGTGCGTCCGGTGGGAGGTATCTTGCAGCTTCCTTGTCGGATGTGCCGGAGAGGTTTATGACATAGTCCGGGAGCGTGTGCGTTTCGAACTTCTCGCACGGGTCGTCGCCGAAGATTGACATGAAGAGTATAATAACGAATACAACCAGGCCAACAACCGCTCCAATTCCGGTTGATGCACCGAGGAGCACAGCAGCATAACCAATTCCCGCCCCGGCCGCAGCCGCGCCAAGCCCTATGCCTGCTTTTTCCGCGTCGCCCAGGCCGGGCTGCGCCGACTGCCACGCGCACTGGTTCGCCTTGACCTGTACGTTCTCCTGCAACATCCTGTTGAAGAGAGATGTCTCGTCGCTCGAGCCCTTGCCTATTGCCGTGAACTCATATTTCTCGAGGTCGAAGTATTCCCCTTCAGATGGTTTCACTATCGTGTCGACCTCCGCGACCTGTCTCCATGCCCCTCCCGAAGGCCTTGCTTCAACTGTGAGGCCGTAGAATCCCGCGAGGTCGTGCTTCTCCACTCTGGCTGTCCTTGTTTCCTCATGCACATTGCTGAACTGCCACGGTCTCACTGTCAGGCCGCCTTCGCGTGTGCCTCCCCTGCAGAAGTCACGTCCTCCACCACAGAACCTGACACCAATGCCTATCGGCCCGCACTTCGTGGTGTCAATAATTAGCTCCTGCTCCTCGGTGTCCTTTTCGAACACAAGGCCTTCCTCCGGGTGGGGCGTTATCTCGATGCACTGGTCGAGGTTTGTGATTGTAATCTCTCCCTCCACAGGGTTGCTGCTTCCCACCAGTTGCCTTCCCGCATTGGTGGTGAGCTCCGCGTCAATCCTCACCGTGAACTCAGCCTTCTTTCCAAGCGTGCCGGGCTTGGGCACGAATGTGAGGCGAGCAGGATATATCACGCGCGGCTCGAACCTTTCCGCTGACCTCACCCATATGCCTTCCTGCAGGACCTCTCCCGCGACACTCCCGCTTCTTGGGTCCGTTACCGCAAGCTCCACCTGCCCTGTAATTCCGTCATTGCCCCTCCACTCGAGCTGCGCCTGCAGGTTCCTCAGAACGACAGGCTCCCCTTCTCCTGTCACGCAGTTGTTCTCCAGCTCGAGCTCCAGCTCGGCCCTGCCGTTGAGGGTGGTGTCCTTCCATTCCTGTGAGGAAACCACTATGCAAGGCGCGTTCGCGGGCATTTCCGCGAGGTTTATCTCTGCTGAGTATGGCAGCTCCGTAACCCATGCAATGCCAAGGTCATCCTTCAGGGCAAGCTCGGCAATGAATTTACCCTCAACTTTCCTCGGAGTGTCGAGAAAACCAACCTCCTTCCCGAGGGCGCTCAGTACGCCTATTTCCTTCTGACTGCCCATCCTTGGCAGCTCGCCGCCGATGTACTGTGCGAGGTGCCCTTGCATCTTCTCCTCATCGAGCAGCCCCCTGGAGTTAATGGCGAAGCCGAGCCTCTTCACCACAAGGGCCCTCACGATTGAATTCTCTGCAACCAGCCTTGCCGTTGACTGTTCCTTTGTTTCACGGTTGAGCTGCGCCCTGACATTGCCCGGGGTGAACGCCGCGACCTGTGCCCCTATTTCTCTTTCAACAACCCTTGCGCCTGCCCCGGCCTTCTCCACCCTTATTATGAGCTTTGTTCCTGGCGAGGAAGCAGGGATGCGCATCACGGCGATTCCCTGCGCATTTGTATCGGCCGTGAAAGTGGTTTCGCTGAGGTCGGGAGACCTCCTCACAACAAGCACCTTTGCCCCTTCGACGGGGAACCCTTTCTTGTCGCCCTGCGTGTACTGGACGGTCACTGCAATGTCATTTGGTATTAGAGCCGGCAGGTTGTCCGGCGAGGCACTGATGTTGATGTCGTCCTGGAAGAACACTGTGAATGGCACGAGGGACGCAAAGGCAATGTTCTGACCTGCCGTAAGAGTGAACTGGAGGGCTGAGGCATTGTTCGTTTTTGCGAGCAGCGAGAGCTCCCCCCTCATGGATCTGTTCTGCCTCAGGTTTCCGGAAAGGATTCCCATGGCTTCGAAGGCGGGTGTAGCTGAGGATTTCCTGACTGCATCAGCATCCGTGATTTCGTACGATTCAATGCTGAGCTCCTTCTCCGTCTTCGTGCCATCCTTGGTGTTCCTGAACGAAAGGCTGGCGTCATCGAGGATTGCCGTGGAATTATTCGTGAGCGTGAACTCAAGCGTGTAAGGCGAGAATGTCTTCACCTTGTAAGGCTGTTGCACGTAGAGGTTGACAGTGCTGTCTAGCAGCCGCGTTGTGAAGCAGAACGCCTCCCTGCACTGCTGCTCAATGCCTTCCAGGTAAATAAGAGGGTATGATTCCGCATAGGTGTTGCCCTTCACAGGGGTATTAAAATTCTCCCCGAGGGCCCTGTCGAGCGGCTCCCTCATATGCCTCCCGTCCTTCACTCCCCATGTGCGGTAGTAAAGAGGCAGCTCAGTGCTCTTTGTAGCCCCTTCCGCCACTCTCAGACCAACCTCTATTTCGTATTTCCCTCCTTCCGGCTGGTTCCACTCTAGTGAAACCCACTTGGCGTTCCCGGTTGTGGGGCTTGTCTCGCCGTTCGGAGGCCTGTAGGTTGAACCCTTGGTGATTGCCGGCATCGGGGCACTGGATGATTCAATCCAGAGCACCTCATTCTCTAGCCCTTCCTTGTTGCCGGCCCTGATGAAGAACCCTGCCGAGCCTAGGCCCGCGCCTGTTGGCACTTTTAGCAGGAACTTCGCGATGTAAGTCTTCCCTGCCTGCATTGTCTGCACCGCGGCAAAGGGGTCCGCCGCCAGACCTGCACGACCTGCTGTCGAACTTGCTCCGCCTGGGGCGGTCGTGCCTGCTGTGGTGCCTGTTGCTATTGTTGCGGTCGTGCCGGTTGATGGCGTGGCTGCTGCCATTGTGGATAAAGTGGGTGTTGTCGTGGCGCCTGCAGCGAAAATCCCCCTGAACTCAACAACAGGTCTGTCTCCAGTAATGCCCTGCTCGAGCACTGCATTGAAATGAATGGTGCGGTCCTTCATGACCTGCTGGTGGCTTGTGAAGTAAGGCGCGTAGCCATCTTTCCTCACGATTGCATAAACCCTCTTGTCCGCCTTGATTCTGGGCAAGGAGCCCCTTCCCTCCGCATCAAGGGGGATTGTGCCTAGCTTCGTTCCATAATCATTGTAGATGTCAGCCGTGGAGAATGCGAGGCCGTTCCCGCTCTGGTCAGCTGCAGCCACATTCACCCTTCCAGTGCCTATGATTATTTTCATGGTGATTGTGTTCACGGTGGCAGTGCCCACCTCGAACTCCTCAGACCTGCCTTGGGAGGGGTATTTGTTAGCGAGTGCAACGTACTTTCCGGGTGCAATTCCGGAGAACTGCTGCGTGTAGCCGTTGAAGTCGGTTGCCTTCGTGCCATAAGGCGCCACAGTGCCATCGGGGTTCAGCAAGGCCACGGCCGCATTTTCCACAGCCGTGCCGTTCTCATCCAGCACCCTCACAATCAGGAGGCCGCAGGTGGTGGAAGAGCACTTTTCGAGCGCGATGTCGAAGTGCTTCTCGCTCCCCCTCTGGAAGTCCGATGTCCTAAAGGATACAGCCCTTGCGGCGATGTAGCCATCCTTCGACGCGGTGATTGTGTAATTCCCGTCCTCCGCAATGAGGAAGAGGGCGTTGCCGTCGGCCCCTGTTTTTTTGCCATCGACTTCAGTTCCGGCCTGGCCTGCCGTGGCGCCAGGAGTCCCAACATTTTTTTTGAGCGTGACAGTTGCCCCTGCAATTCCAACCCCTCCCGCCTTCTCGCTGACCCTCACCTTTGCCTTGAGCCTTATTTCCCTTGTGAGCAGCACTTCCTGCCTCTTCGCGGCATCCCCTCCATCCACGCTCACCTGTAGGCTCCTTGTGCCATACCTTCCATCTGGGTCAGAGATTATCGCTGTGTATGCGCCTACAGGCACATTGAATTCCGCTTCCCCGAAAGAAGTCCCCGCTGTCCCAGCCGTATCCCCGAGCTCGTCCTTGAGTGCCACGCTGATTCCATCAAGGAAGTTCCCTGTCTCGGCATCCTTCACGTCTAACTTCACCCTGCCCCTGGGCTGCTCAATGCCATGGAACTTCACTATCCACTCGCCCGAGAGCACGTTGTCGCTCGCCGTCCTGAACCCCGCGACATTTGCAGTTACAGTTATCCTTCCGCAGTTTTCAGGGGATGCCACCTTCAGTTCCCCTGTGCTGGTGCTGTACTCTTC
>SBBR01000120.1 GCA_005239615.1 archaeon | reverse complement strand
TATTCCGTGAAAAAACAGATTCAGAACCCGCAAAAGATATATTGCGTAGACAATGGATTTCTAACAGCACTTGGGTTCAGGTTCATGGACAACAACGGGAAGCTGCTGGAAAACCTAGTGGCTGTTGAGCTAAGAAGGAGGTCAAAAGACATTTTCTACTTCAGCGAATCCAAGGAATGTGACTTCGTGATAAGGGATGGAAAGAAAATAACGCAAGCAGTGCAGGTTACATGGAAACTGACCAGAGAAAACAGGGAAAGGGAGATTGCTGGGCTGATTGGGGCCATGGACAAATTCGGACTGAAAAAAGGCCTGATAATAACAAACGACCAAGAAGAAACAATAAAAAAACAAGGGAAAATCCTGCGGGTAAAACCTGCGTGGAAATGGATGCTTGAATGAAAAATACGTCGTTTAGCAAAAGGCAAGGTAGAGATTTACGTTTATAACCCCCAATAACGGAAAAATTGTTAAAAAGGGCCTAACCGACGAGAGGCCGCCGATTATACCAAAGATGTGAAATCAGATTAATGCCGCAAGCACAGGAAAACCGCTGAATTGCGGCAACCACTATTTTCCACAATCCCATAAAGCCAAGTTATAGGGCATGCCCTTTAAAGCCTTGCCAAGGCCAATCCATGCATGATAATTGGTGTCGTCGGAAAGCCGTCCTCAGGCAAGAGCACGTTCTTCAACGCCGCGACAATGCTCGATGTCGCGATGGCCTCCTACCCATTCACCACCATAGAGGCGAACAAGGGCATTGGTTTTGTCCGGGTTGAGTGCGTTGACAAGGAATTCAATGTTCAGTGCGACCCGCGCTCGGGTTTCTGCCACAATCATGTGCGCTACGTCCCGGTGGAGCTCATTGATGTTGCAGGCCTGGTGCCGGGCGCGCACGAGGGCAGGGGCATGGGAAACCAGTTCCTGTCCGACCTCTCGCGCGCAGATGTGCTCGTTCATGTGGTGGACGCTTCCGGCTCGACGAACGAGAAGGGTGAGGCTGTCGAGGCTGGGAGCCACGACCCGGAGCAGGACATTCTCTTCCTTGAGGCTGAAATAGACCTCTGGTTCCTCGGCATAATAGAGAAGAACTGGCCGAAATTCGGGCGCTTGAACTTCGACTCAAAATCGAAGCTCGTGGAGGCGATGAGCCAGAACCTCTCAGGCATAGGTGCAACGCCAACGCACGTCGAAATCGTCCTCGATTCTTTGCGCCTCGGAGAGAAAAAGCTTGCATCGTGGACTCAGGAGGAGAAAAAGGCGTTTGCGGTCAAGCTCCGCCAGCTCTCAAAACCCATTGTCGTGGCAGCGAACAAGTGCGACATCCCCACAGCGAAAAAGTTCGTGGAAAGCATGAGGCAGAAATTCCCTGAGAAGATGATAATACCGTGCAGCGGCATTGCCGAGCTGACACTTAAGCGGGCGGCTAAGGAAGGCTCCATCGAATACTGGCCTGGGGACAAGGATTTCACGGTCAAAAAGGATATCAATGAAAAACAAAAGGCCGGTCTGGACTTTATACGCGCAAACGTGCTGGGCGTCTATGGAGGCACGGGCGTGCAGGAAGTGCTCGAGAAGGCCGTGTTCGGGCTGCTGCGCTACTTCGCAATATTCCCAGGCGGGACAAAGGGATTGGTTGATTCACAGGGCCGCACGTTGCCGGACGTCTTCCTCATGCCGCCAAAAACCACGGCGCTGGACTTTGCATACCGGCTCCACACTGATTTCGGGAAGCACTTCATCCGCGCAATCAACGTTAAGACAAAGCTGATGGTCGGGAAGGAGCACGTTCTGGCGCACAGGGACGTGATAGAGATAGTGCACAGCGCTTGAAATTTACCCCTAATAGTTCATTTCCCTGTTTAGGTCATTCTTGCTGAAGACTGGCACCTTGGATTTCCTGAAGCTCATCGTGTAAATAACCTTATTCGCCCTCCTGCCCTTTACTCCGTTAAAGATGAAACTATCTCCAAGCGTTTCCTTGAGCTGCTGACAAAGGAATTCCCCGAACCTAGAGCCGGACTTTTTCCTGAATTCTTCTTGCTCCTCGAACCTATTTCTTGCGCCCTGGATATTTGGGATAGTAACAATTACAGAGCCATTCTCAACGTGGAAATTGAAGCCAATCCTGCCGACATAAGTCTGCCCCTTATAAAGCTGCAGTTGCCAAAGCGCCTCCGGGCAACCAGTCACGCCTCTCTTGTCGGCACCCCGCGAAATGGATTTTGTTCTCTCGAACTGGAGGCTGTATCCATCAACCTCTTTGAGAGGCTGTTGTAAGCTAAGCGCCTTTATGTATCTTGTGCCAAGCTCGAAATTCATGAGAGCCCTTGAAAGCTGGGTGAGCTCCTCGAGAGTGCTATACACGGAGAACTTGCCCCTCCTGCCATGAAGTTTCGAGGCATATGTTGCCAGTAGCGCATTTTCCAGGTTTATGGGCTTGAAGTCCCGGTTCTCCTTCAGCCCGGCATATTTTGCCGCAATTCTCCACCGCGGGTCTTCATCGTGCAGTATGTGCCTGAAAAGGAAGATACTTGCATCATGAAGCTTTGTCAGGTGGAGAAGCCGGTTTTTTGTTGGCATGCCCTCCCTTTGAAGCACGCCATTGACCACACGCGCGTAAGTGCCAAGTTCATTTTTTATTATACGCCGCATAAAAAAACAGATAAGGGCATTGCTGAATAAAAAGCATGTCGCTATAGCCGGAAAAATACCTCATGGCCTTTGCGGCATTTTTTGGGGAGGCTGAGAGAGTTAATCTGTTCAAATGCCGGCTAAAGCAGTACTTGTTCGAAAATACCGGTTTTCTGGATGGGCACTGTTATTTGGGCTAAAGGGGTAATCCACCCCTTAACCCATTGCGAAGAGTATTGCCCCCATCAATGCAAAATTTATGACCTGGTAGGCGTTTGTGAGCAAATATAGCTGCACCGGCTTGCCGTCCCAGAGCACCATTCCAAGGGTCACTGTTGCCACGAAGCCGAGCCAGACCATGAAGCCCGTGATTGCCCCTTCGACGAGCGAGGCAGCGCCGGAAAATTTCACTATGTTTGCCAGCACATACGCCGAGACGAGGTAGCCTACAAACATCGCAAGGTATGACGTTCCCATCGAGCCCTTCTTGCTTTCCATGTCACCCATCTTATGGCCGCTCAGCTCCATCCATTTCTTACCGAACAGCGGGCCGAACCAGAGAAAGCCCAGAACCATGCTCGCCACGGCAGCCACGACGACCGCGGCAAAGTTTACGCTCATCATTTGCATTGCTATTTTACCAACCCCAAAAATGCCCAAAAAGGGCTCTTGAGTAGTGGGTTGAAGTGCTTAAAATAGTTTTTAGGCGTTAATTCCCATCCAACTCAGATTGCCGCAGCTACAGTATCATGAGATGGCCTCTTAGGTCTCTGTATATCTCGGAAACTTTTTTGGTGAATTGAGGGCTTGCCCTGTCCCTTGGCCTTGCCAGGTTTATTTCATATGTCTTCACAATCCGTGAAGGTCTCTGTTTCATCACATGTATGGTGTCACTGAGATATACAGCCTCTTCTATATCATGAGTGACCATCAGCGCCACTGTTTTCCTTTCCCGGAGCGCTTCAACGAGCTTGTCCTGCAGTTTGTGCCTCGTTACTATGTCAAGCGCGCTGAACGGTTCGTCGAGCAGCAGCAATTCAGGGAGACTGATCAATGCCCTTGCCAATGAAACCCTTTGTGCCATTCCCCCTGACAGCTCTTTCGGGAGGCTTTTTGAAAACCTTTCCAGTTCGAGGATTATGAGCAGTTCGGCCAAGTTAGGTTCATTGCTTTTGCCAAGAGGGAAGAGGATGTTTTCCTTCACAGAAAGCCACGGCAACAGCCTCGGCTCCTGGAAAACCATGCCACATTCTTTCATGGGGCCCGAAACCCTCGTGCCGTTCAGCCTGATTGTCCCATCGTATTCGCTGTCGAGCCCCACAATCGCTTTCAGGAGGGTTGATTTCCCGCAGCCGCTTGGCCCAAGGACTGTTGTGAACCTGTTTTTTTCCAGACCGAGGGACATGCCTGAAAGGACAAGATTATCGCCGAACGCCTTTTTCGTTATCTCGACTTCAAGGAGTTTCCCCATATTCATTCACCTGCAAATGTTTCTCTCCACGCCAACATTTTACGTTCAAGCGCTGCAAGTGTCTTGTCTGTTGCCGCACCAAGCAGGCCAATGGTTATCACGCCTACAAGCAGGTCGTCCGGACGCGAGAAGTTGCGCGAATCCTGGATGAACCACCCAAGGCCTTTTGAGGAGGCTATCAGTTCCGATGCTATGAGCAGTATCCATGAAAGACCCATCGAGATTCTCAAACCAGTGAGAATGTTCGGCATTGCAGATGGAAGCAATATCCTGAACACGACAGCATTCCTGCTTTTCCTGTGGGCCTTGGCCATTTCCACAAGTCTGTTGTCAGCCGACCTTATTCCCTGGAATGTGTTTAGGTAAACAACCGTGAATGATGCAATGGTTATGAGTGCTATCTTGGATTCCTCTCCGATGCCAAAGAGTATTATGAGCAGCGGAACCCAAGCTATTGGGGGAACTGGTGAGATGAGTTGCATTGTGGGTGCAAAAAACCTCTCTACAAACTTTGAAGTCCCTGCAAGGACTCCAATGATAATGCCCAGCAAGCTTCCCAGGAAGAAGCCTGACAATAACCTATAGACGCTTGAGAGCGAGTGTACGAGGAGCTTTCCGTTTCCCGCCAGCTCGATGAAATCCCTTATCACCTGGGTTGGTGATGCTATCAAAGTCTGCGGCACCAGTGCAAATCGCACAGAAATATCCCAAAGGAAAAGGATTGCGGCTGGGAGCAGCAGCGGGACAAGGAAATCCACATTGTTTTTCATCCTCATTGTAGGTCCACGAAATCCCTTATATCCACCCTATTCTTGACCAGGCCATTTTCATATAGAAAGTCCGCATTCTCCTGCAAATCCCGGATTTCTCTCTCTCCCATGGATGGCCTGAAATTGTGCTTTGGCCACGCCTCTTCCACTACCTCTATCGGGAGGCCGAGTTCTCGGGCCACCACCTGCTGAGCCTCTTGCGGGTGCGATACAATCCAGTCCTGCGCCCTGTCGACAACGCCCACCATTTCTTTTGAGAGTGCCGGGCTGTTTTCTGAAAAGCCGCCCCTCACCACGACAAGGCTCTGGATGAAAACCTCCCCGCCCTGGAGGACCCTGCCCGAGCCTGCTATCACCTGCTGTTCAGGCCAAGGGGGCCAAATCGCCCAGCCGTCAACCTGTTCTGATTCGAAGGCCGCCCTACCGTCAGGCGGAATCATGTCTATTATACCAATATCGCTCTGAGAAACCCCGTTAAGTTTGAGCTTAACTTCGCCACTTTTGGTGGCCTGATGGCTCTGACCTGATTTGTCTTTTGGGCT
>SBBR01000078.1 GCA_005239615.1 archaeon | reverse complement strand
TCACTGAAAAACATTCCAAAGGTAAACGTGAAGGGAAGCACATGCGCAAATTGAAACGCCCGGAAAAGGCAACAAATTTTGCCAAGCCACTTGATAACAGAATTCCGGCCAATAAAATGGCGATTGTTTGCGTTGCCCTCCTACTGGTTTCAATAGTAATTTTCTTGGCGACCAGCCTTAGCCTGACGCATGGCCTCATGCAATACCAGCAGAAGGCATATCCCCCCTACATAGAGACCATGGTAAATTACCATGTGGCGTTCATGATTATTCTCGTGGCTGCCGCAATAGTTTTCGGCGGGGCGGCGTACTGTGTTTTGAAGGAAAATGGCAGGGAAAAAGAAAGTAAACTGCTCTTTGGAGGTGATTTGAAATAGCCAAGGTGAAAGACCCGAGCTGTGGCATGGAACTAGAGAAAGAAACCGCGAAGTTTCGGGAAACCGTGAAAGGCAAGGAATATTACTTCTGCTCAAAGGATTGCATGGGTAAGTTCCTTGCAAATAATTCTTCCAACACGACAATCCAAAACAGCCACAACCAGGGGCATGAAGGCTACGGTTCGCCCCAAGAAAACAGGAAAGACAACATTTCGAAAGAAACCTTGGCCATTAAGGACATGCATTGCTCTTCTTGCGCCCTTACAATTGAAAAGGCCCTCAAAAAAGTTCCGGGCGTGGAATCCGCTAACGTGAACTATGCGAGCGCGAAAGCGACCGTATCCTATGACAATGCGAAGGCAAACAGGAGCATGCTTGCCGAGGCGATAGAAAAATCAGGCTATAGCGTAGTGGAAAACGGTTCAGGGGAAAAGGGCAAGGCAGTGCTCAAGATAAGCGGAATGGAGAGCCAGCACTGTGTTGGAATAATCGAGGGCACGCTCGCAAAAATAAGCGGAGTTAAAAGCTATCATGTGAACCTTGCAACCGAAAAAGCGACGGTTTTCTTTGATTCATCAAAAACAGGCTCCGCCGAACTGATTAAAGCAATTGAAAACGCCGGCTATGGCGCGGAAAAAGCCACGGGCGCGGATGCGGAAAAGGATGCGCGTGAAAAGGAAATCGGTGGCTATAAGGGCAAGTTCATAGCGTCCTTCATTTTTTCCCTGCCATTGATGTATCTCATGTTTTCCAATTATTTTCCACTGCCGGTTCCGGAAATAATTGCCGTAAACCAGGCGATAATCCAGTTTGTCTTGGCAACCCCTGTAATGTGGGTCGGGAGGGACTTTTTCACTTCAGGTTTCAAGGCCCTGCTGCTCAACAGGGCTCCGAACATGTATTCCCTTATCGCGGTGGGTGTTGGTGCGGCATACGGTTACAGCCTTGCCGCAGTAATTGCAATACTCACGAAATCCGCCTTGTTTTCGGTGCACGACCTTTACTTTGAGGTTGCGGCGGCCCTTATAACGTTCATTCTGCTTGGCAAGTATTTTGAGGCGCTTGCAAAAGGCAGGACTTCCGAGGCGATAAAAAAGCTCATGGGTCTGCAGGCGAAGACGGCGGTTGTTGAGAGGGATGGAAAGGAAATAGAAGTGCCTATTGAAGATGTTCAGGTCGGCGACCTGGTAATTGTAAAGCCGGGGCAGAAAATTCCCGTGGATGGAAAGCTTGTTGAGGGGCATTCTTCTGTTGACGAGAGCATGGTTACTGGTGAGAGCATTCCTGTCGAGAAGAGTGTTGGCGATGCGGTAATTGGGGCGACAATAAACACGACCGGGTCTTTCAGGTTCCGGGCGGAAAAGGTTGGAGAGGAAACCGCGCTCGCGCAGATAATAAAGCTTGTGGAAGAGGCCCAGGGCAGCAAGGCGCCGATACAGGAGCTGGCGGACAGGATTTCGGGTGTGTTCGTGCCGATAGTGATTGCTGTTGCAATACTTTCCGGTTTGTTCTGGTTCTTTATCGTGGGGCAGCCGTTTCTGATGGCTTTCACTATTTTCATTACAGTTCTTGTAATCGCATGCCCCTGCGCGGTAGGATTGGCTACTCCGACAGCGGTAATGGTCGGCACTGGCCTTGGCGCGGAAAACGGGATACTCATCAAGAGCGCGGCTGCTTTGCAGAAGGCGCATGAGGTTGACACGATAGTCTTTGACAAGACTGGGACACTCACCAAGGGAAAGCCAGAACTCACCGACGTGGTTTCGTTGAGCGGGTTTAGTGAAAACGCCATGCTTGAGGCCGCCGCCACTGTCGAAAACAAGTCAGAGCATCCGTTGGGGGATGCGATTGTGAGAGGTGCCAAAAACAAGGGACTAAGGTTCGGTTCTGTGCAGGATTTTAACACTATAAGCGGAAAGGGAATAGAAGCCACTTACAATAACAATCCTGTTCTTCTGGGAAACAGGAAACTGTTTGCGGAGAAAAAAATCCCGGCGGGGGCGTATGAGCAGCAAATGCAAAAACTTGAGGAAGAGGGAAAAACCGCGATGCTTGTCGCAATTGGCGGTAAACCGGCCGGAATAATTGCGGTTGCTGACACCCTAAAGGAAAACTCTGCGCAGGCAATCAAGGCGCTCAAGGCAATGGGTAAGCAGACAATAATGATTACCGGAGACAACAAGAGAACTGCGCAGGCAATCGCAAGGCAGGTCGGAATCGATGAAGTCCTTGCCGATGTCCTTCCGGAAAAGAAGGAAAAAAAAATCAAGAAGCTCCAGTCGCAAGGGAAAAAAGTTGCAATGGTGGGGGATGGAATTAACGATGCCCCCGCATTGGCCCAGGCAGACATCGGAATTGCGATAGGCTCCGGAACGGACGTTGCAATAGAAACGGGCGACATAATCCTTGTGAAAAACGATTTGATGGACGTGGTGACTGCGATTGAGTTGAGCAGGTATTCGCTGAACAAGATAAAGCAGAACTTCTTCTGGGCTTTCATCTACAACATAATAGGCATACCAGTAGCCGCAGGAATCCTTTACCCATTCACAGGCTGGCTGCTAAGTCCCATAATAGCTGGGAGTGCAATGGCCTTCAGTTCCGTTTCGGTTGTGGCAAACTCGCTTTTGATGAAGAACTACAAGCCAAAAACAAAGAGAAGCGGCAATGGATAAGTGGGCTGTGGTAACATGAGCAAACCTGTTTTGTATGGACTGACCGCCTCAGCAGTAATGTTCGTTTTCTACTTCGGGGTGCTCTCGCTTGCAAACTCGCCAAGGCATGCCCTTGAGCAGCTGGGGCTGTTTTGGTACCTGATTTTGCCGCTCGTGGTCTTGATTGGAATCCAGGCCGGACTCTACACGCACATAAAGTGCAGCATCTCGGAAAAGAACTTTTCCACCGCAAAAGGTGGCATGGCTGCAAGTGGGGGAATATCTGGCGGGGCAATGGTTGCGTGCTGCGTGCACCACGTTGCGGACATTTTTCCGTTCCTCGGCCTCACCGCCGCGGCGGTCTTTCTTTCCCAGTACCAGGGAGCTTTCATGGTGCTCGGAATTGTTTCCGGGGTGATAGGGGTGCTTTACATGCTTGAGGCAATGAAGAAAAACAACATCGCCTTCGGATCCGCCGCATTTTTAGAGGACCTTGACCTCGCCGTGTTGAAGAAAGGCGCGATTATTATTGGCATAGTTGTTGTGGGGACCGTGTTTTTTTACAATTATGCTGGGTTGGAAACCAGTGCCGCAAAAAAAGTGCCTGAAACTTTTAGTGCCAATGACAATCCTGAGGGTGAGTATTTGAACAGGCCGCTTACGAATAACGGTGCCACTATGACTGCAAGTCCCTCCTTTGACGGAAATGCCCTGAATGTATTCATTGCATTTAACGTCCCTCATGGAAAACCAATAATAGATTTTTCTGAGGTAGTCACATTGGAAATAGAGGGCAAACAATACAACTCTACAGAATGGATTCCTTTCAAGCAGGACATGGGCGCAGGCGTACACATTGGGGGCGAACTAAAGTTTGGTGGCGTAAAAACCGCGCCAGCAAACTTCAGTCTCAAAGTAAAGAATGTTTTTGGCGCTGACTGGGAATTCGAGTGTAATATGGGAAAGCGTAGCGGATTTTGCTGAAACTCCATAATTGATAAATCGGTAAAGTGAATTAGTGAAGAGGAAATCTTTATGGAGGTTCAGACCATGGTTAAGTTGTTCACAAGAGAGCAGGCTAGGGCATTCCTGTAGGAGCTGAATCCAAAGGATGGGGGTGCGATAGCTGACGCCTTGAAAGAGGGTTTCAAGGATTTGATACAGGAAGCGCTCGAGGCTGAGCTTGACAACAAGCTTGGTTACTCAAAATACGATTAGAAGAACAAGGAAATAGAGAATTCGCGTAACGGGCATACGAAAAAAACGCTGCGCTCCGAGTATGGCAACGTTACAGTTGATGTGCCGCGCAATGTAAACGGTGAGTTTGAACCGGTTATCGTGAAGAAGCATGAGCGGAGCGTGAACCCGCGCATAAACGACATTATCCTCATCATGTATGGAAAGGGTTCTTCCACCCGCGACATTTACAACAAAATGAAGGAAATCTATGGGGTAGAGGTTTCTCCGGACATGGTAACCCGGATTACCGATAAGGTTCTACCGCTATATAGCGCACGGTGACAGAACAGGCCGCTCCAACCAATGTACGCGATAATACTGCTTGATGGCATCAGGTTTAACATAATGCAAGATGGCCAGGCAACAAAGAAAACCGTGTACGTTGTATATGGGATTAACGTGAACGGGATGAAAGAAGTGCTCAGAATCTGGATAGGAGAAGCCGAATCCGCCAAATTCTGGATGAAAGTATTCGCAGACATCAAAAACCGCGGAGTGCAAGACATTCTCATCGCTTCAGTTGACGGGTTGAAAGGCTTTGAGGAAGCAATCACCTCTACCTTCCCAAAATACGAAGTTCAGCAGTGCATCGTGCACCAAGTAAGGTATAGCACGATGTTAGTGAACTACAAGGACCGCAAAGAATTCTGCGAGGATATGAAAACAATTTACACCTCGCCCAACGAACCAGAAGCATTACGAGCACTGGATGCTTTCGCCGAAAAATGGGAATCAAAATACGCATACGCAATCAGGAACTGGCGCAACAACTGGAGCAGGCTATCCACTTTCTTCAAATACCCGCCAGAAATCAGGAGACTGATTTACACGACAAACGCAATCGAAAATTTTAACCGGCAAATACGCAAGGTAACCAAGAACAAGAGTTCATTCGCTAGCGACGATGCACTCTTAAAAGTGTTGTACTTGGTTGTGATGGATAGAACCAGCAAGTGGACTCTACCCATCCAGAACTGGGCACAAATCCTACAACAACTGGAAGTGTACTACACCGGGAGGATAACGGCCTTCATGTAAGGGACACAAAGGTCGTCGGACATTAGGGTTTGTAGGTGGTTTCAGCAAAAAACCTGACGCTTCCC
>SBBR01000097.1 GCA_005239615.1 archaeon | reverse complement strand
TCGACCTCGGCGAACTTCGAGAATGCCTCGTCAAGGTCTTTTTTGGTGATGGCTGAAAAGTAAGCGCGCCTCGCCTTCACTTTCGGATTGACTTCTTTAATGTAATTCAGGGCCTCGACCCCTATGCTCTCGCCTTCCCTGTCAGCGTCCGTTGCGATGATTATTTCCCCAGCGTCCTTCGCGACTTCCTTCAGCCCGGCTATTATCTCCTTCTCGGTGCCAGTATAGACTACTTCGGCATCGGTGAGCTTGCGCAGGTCTGTGCCGACCCAGTAACTGTACTTCTTCGGGAACTCGACATCCGTGATGTGGCCCCGCAGGGGGAAGACAAGCCAATCCTCCCCGTTCAAGGAAAATTTGAACGCCGGCGAGCCTGCAATGCTGGTCTGAGGCACCTGTTTCCCTGCGAGAATGGACGCTATGCTCTTTCCGGCTATGGCTTTTTCCGCAACGACGATTTTGAGCATAACCAAGAGTTGGTGGTCAAAGGAAATTTAAATGCGGGTGATAAAAAATTGTAGCCTGGCAGACATACCCCCTCAAAACAACAGGATTTCTACAGAGCCATTGAAGCCACAGTTGCCTTCGGTTGCCTAATAAATAAACCCACTATTTGTAAGCATTAGTGAAGATTATGTGGAAACCCAGAATGCGGCATGGAATAAAGCCAATTCGGACTGCCTGGAAGGCCACACTGAGTGCCATGAATCCCAAAGCCTGGAAAACGCGTGCACAGAAGGTAATCGACATAGGGCTCATTTCCGCAATACTTTCAGGGGTTGATGCGGACTTGTGGAAAGCGCACAATTTTTACCTTGAAAGAAAATATGTAAACAATGCGGGAGTTGACATAGGACTTACAAGGCATACTGGCGAGGAAAGCGGAAAATTCTACTACGGCCTAATGGAAGAGGCGCACAAGGAAGGAAGCCCTTATGATGCGATGTTCGTTGAATCGGCTGATTCCACGGCATTCAATAGGAAACGAATGAACCGGAGCTTTCAGGATTTAATCAGTAGCATCAGGAAACACAGGGAAAGGGCCGCAGACAAAGAGGCATTCGATGCAGCCCTCATCAAAGCAGAGCAAACGGCCGAGGTGAAAACCGAGGCTTTAGAGGGATGGAAAAATTCGGGAGCTGCATTTAACACACATCTCGTTGTCGGCGCTGTAAAATTCGATGTCCCGATTTTTGTCACAGAGTCATACTGGTACGGCAACGAGACCATGCAAGAGCGGTTGAATGATGCTTTGGACGACATCAGGAATGCCACAAATGACGCGCCCACCGAAAAAATGGCCTCCCTTGTAAAGAAAGGCGGAAGAGATTTCCAATTGCACCTCGACACACGCAACATGGCAATATACAAAGGGATGTCAGGAACATTGCGGAATTAAGGCATAAAAGGTCGGAACTGCGCACAAAAAGGCTGAGAGTGCTTGTCCAACTTGGCTCGGGTCACAGTGAAGTTGTTAACGCACTGCGTGAGAAGAAACCTGGGCTGCAAGTGCGTAAGGCATACTTTCCGACAAAAAATGTGGAAACAAATCTTGCCTACTCAGTGGCAATCCAGATGGCCATTGAAGGGATAAGGACTGACACGGAACCAGGCGCGAATCGCATAATCATAGGCGGCATACTTTCAAGCGATGCTTCACTTCCAACTGACCAGAAATTCTGCGACTGGATTGTAAGGAAAATTTCCCTGCTGCCAGACAAGTCCGCGAACATGATTGTTGGCGCATTGACAAAGGGCATTGGAAATAATATAATTGAAAAGGCAAAACAGATGCTCGGGCTGAAATTCTAGAGCTTGTTCTGCAGCGAGAAGGAAGGCAGCGCCTTGGACTTCTTTACCTCGGACATCACGACAAGCGTCTTTATGTCGAGCACCCCATCAAGTGTGCCGAGCTTTTCCACGAATTTCTCCGCTGAATCGAGGTCTGGCACTACAAGACGCGCGAATATGTTGTACTCGCCCAGAACCTGATATATCTCGAGTACGTAATCCAGTTCCTTCAGCTTTTTGATAACATCCTTGTTCTTCGCGAGCTCGGAGCGAATCTGCACGAAAATCGGATTCTCGTAGCCGAGCGCCTTGAGGTTTATGTCAGCCGTGATGGAATTGATGATGCCGCGGCGCCTGAGGCGCTCAACCCTTTTCTTAATTGCAACGTCGGTGAGCTTGACCTCTCCAGCGATGGTACTGAAAGACGCCCTGCCGTCCTCAAGCAGGATGCTTGTTATCTTATGGTCAATCTTGTCAAGCACTTCCAAAGAAAACACCGCACGAATAAAACAACTCGTTTTCCTAAGGTATCCTAACGCATAACCCTTAAAAAGTTAATTTTCCTAAACGGCCGTGGTTTCCTTTCAAAATTGGTTAAGAATTCTTCCCACAAGGTTTTTGGCATGGAGGAAGGTAGGCCTGTAAGGGAGGCTGTCCAGCGCATCGCATTCGAGATGCAGGAGGCCGGCGCCACGAAATGGCAGGCTATACGCGTCCTGAAGGAACTAGAGCAATTTCAGGGCAATGAACAGCAGCTCAGGAAGAGGGCGTTCGAGGCCATGGAGAAGCTCAATCCAGGGGCGGCAGGGACTTTCATCTCTTTCGAGAGGATGAAGGTTTTTACCTCCAAGGAGAAGAGGGAGAGGTTCGACAGGGGTAACATAATAAAGTCCCTGCTCCGCGAAACAAAGGTCAGCAGGGCCGTTGCCGAAAAGATAGGCTCCGAGGTCGAGGACAGGATAAAGGACCTGAAGATAGAGTACCTTAACACCCCGCTAATCCGCGAAATGGTGAGCTCGAAGCTGCTTGAGTATGGGCACGAGCCAGTGCACAGGGAATACTCGCGCATTGGCATGCCTGTGTTCGAGGTGGGAAAGAGGCTCGAGGCGTGGAGGTTCGACAACCCCGAGATAATGCGGGAGTACGCATGGCTGTCGCTCATCACAGGAAGGGCAAGGGAAATGCACTTCGACTCCCTCATACACATCTTCTATCCTGAGGATTTTGCCACGAAAATCTTCTGCGCACCAAAATTCTTTGAAGGCGAGGTTGAGGACATGGCAGTTTCAGCGAAAGAACTCGACAACATATGCTCCGTCCCTTCAACAGCAGCCGCGTGGAACTTCTCGCTTGCAGACGCGGGTGCAACGGAAAAAAAATCCGGCGCGGCCGCCTCTGCGGAAAAAATCTTTTCCTTAACAAAGGGTCGCAGGGTGGCGGAGCTCGCTCTATTCGCGGATTTCGGGTGGAAGGAGAAAAGCCACCTCAAGAAGAAGGCTGTACAGACCGCCAACAGGCTTATTGGAGGAGCGTCGGATTCATTCTCTTACTGTGTCTCTGTTGACAGCCGCTACCAGCTCAAGCTGCTTGGTAGTGCCCCTCAGGAGAAAATCACGGCGATGAACAATTCCCGGAGCAGGGTGGTGCTGTATGATTGGGTAGTGGCTGTCGGCAACAACAGCGGCCTGCTGCATCTAGTGGGCATAAACCTCGAAAAGATTGCGCAAACCGCGGGAGACGAGAAAGGGTTCTTCTCCTTGCTTGAGGAGGTCACGGAAACAATATCGTCGCTGTCTGCGCATAAAAGGCAGCTGCTCTCAAAGAGGAACTATATTGAAAAGTGGGCTGCCGAGGAGACCTCAACCGGAGTGTGCCTTGCAGGCCTCCTCAGGGCGTCAAGGGCGCTGAGCCAAGACAACCCTTCAAAGGCAGCAGAGGGAATTATAGCGGGGCTCCAGAAGGAAGGGTTCATGGTGATGGAAATGCCGGAACATGAGAGCCGGCACATATTCGAAATAATAGGCGAGAAGGGGGCCACGCAGGAAATGCTCCTCGGGCACGTGGGCCAGAAGGCAAGGAACAATTATGGGTTCGCGTATGCCGTGTCATCCCTCAAGGATGCCGAGGCGCTGCTTGGAGATGTGCCATGCGTCGAGGTCGTGCCGCAAGCCCCTCCTGAAAAGAGGGCGGGTAAGGATATCGTGGCATTGGACTAAAGTCGGGAAGCGTGTATTTGCGGTGCCGGAGAACCCTACTGCACTTTGTGGTAGCTCTGCATTATCCCGAAGCGGTTCATATAAATGTAGGTCTTGAGAGCCTCGGTGTAAGGCACGAGGAAAACCAGCGCAACAAGCAGGGAAACGAAGTTGCCGGCAAACAAAAAGTAGTCAAGCGCGAACTCGATCACCTGCAGGCCGAGTATGCTCACGGCACCGAATGCAATAACAACGAGGAAGCTCCCCGGGTTCTTCAGGATGTATTCCCAGTTGGTGAGGATTGAGCTGAAGAGGCTCTCCTCGTCAATCACTATTGCCTGCGGCAGGAAAAGGAATGACGTTGACAGAAGCAGGAGAGCGAGGTTCACGACAGGCATGGGCACACCCGCATCCACGAGCAGCGACGCAGCTATGGCGGCAATTATGGTGAAGGCCGCGAGGAACACAAAGTACTTGAGCGCGAACTTGTCAATCTTTTCCTTGAGGTAAAGGCGGACCTTGACAGAACTCAGGTCGTTCCTGACAGCAAACACCATCAATGAAACCAGAACCGAATATGAGAAAAGGAAAACGAGCGACAGGCCGAGAAGGGCCAGCCAATAGGGCAAAGGCTGCCTGAGGAAGCCGTAGTCTATGAGCACGGTTCCTGAGGAAACGATAGTGTTGGATATCCAGAAAAAAGGGAGGACAAAAATCAGGAGGAGCACAAACCCGAGCGCTGTAGTGAGGCTGCGCGCATATGAACCCAAAGACTGCCTGAAGACCACCTCATCCCCTAAGGAGCTAATACGAGAAAAAGTATTAAAAGGCATCAACTGCACAGGATGCAACGGGGCCGATCGCCCACCTTAGCACTGGGTTTAATTGATGATTAAAGACACAAATAAAGTCGGCATCGCTCGGCGGCCCCTGACACTACAATAGGCTTAATGGATGATTTAAGGTACAAATAAAGGCGCCATCCTTGTCGATCTCATATTGAGTGGAAGTGTCGGTGCCGGGCCTGGGCACGAGCGGCTGCCAGCTGTGCCCTGCCCGTCTGGAAAACCATCCGCAGAGACAGCACCAGTGTCTTTGTTGCCGTGCGCGTGCCTGGAAGCGGCCACAGTGCCATGCAGGTAGGTGGGAAAAGCCGCCAATACCTCCACTTCCGCAAATTTTCCAAGCAGGTTTTCGCCCACCACTATAGGCTTGTAGTTGGATGTCCTTCCCACAAAGTTGCCTTTCGGCCCGACCTCTGAAAAAAAAGCTATTTCTGTTTTTCCCATCATGCGGGCATTTTGGCGCATGGAAATTTCCCTGCAAAGCGAAGTGAGCTTTCTACTCCTCTCCTTGAGGACCGAACCGGGAAGCTGGCCTTCCATCGCAGCGGCCTTGGTACCGAGCCGGGCGCCGAAGCGGGAGATGTTCACTACATCAGGCTCGACCTCCCTAATGAGCGCCATGGTTTCGCCGAACTCCTTCTCGGTTTCCGAGGGAAAGCCCACAATGATGTCTGTAGCGATGGTTATGCCGGGCACATCCTCCCTGAGCCGCGAAACCAACGCTATGAATTGTGTCGAGGTGTAGCCGCGCCTCATAAGGGAAAGCACCCTGTCGGAACCTGCCTGCACTGGGATGTGGAGGAACCTGTAGAGCCTCCTGTCCCTGAACAACGGGACGAGCTCTGTGTAAATCCTGCGGAGGTGGTGTGGGTTCATCATACCGATGCGGACCCTGAATTCGCCTTCCACAGAGAGAAGCTCTGAAAGGAGCTCCGGGAGAGAGCTGCCATTGTCGAGGCCGTAAGCCCCGGTGTCCTGCCCCGTGAGCCAGAATTCCCTTGTGTCCCTGAGCGACGACTCGAGGCGAGCCCTTAGCTGGGCAGGGCTGTGGCTCCTGATGTTGCCCCTCGCGAGCTTTGTGCCGCAGAAGGTGCAGAAATTGGTGCACCCGCTTGCAATCGGCATAATCTCAACATTCGCATTCGGCCTTACCTGCGGCACCAAAGGAGAGAACCGTTCCTCCTTTATGCCAAGTGCCCTGGATAATCCCTCAAGGTCTGGGCCCACCATTATGACGCCTGGTGCAACTTCATCGATGATGCTGGGGTTGACCTTGGGCAGGCAGCCGAAGACAATCAGGCGCGAGTTATTTTCGGAGGCGATTTTGCTGAGCGCCCTTATCCTGCGCAGCATCTTGAATTCAGTTTTCTCCTTCACTGCACAGGTGTTAATCACAAGGAAGTCCGCGTCCTTGGCTTCCGAGAGATGGAAGCCGCTGGCTAAGGCGTGGCCTTTTATCGCGCCGGTCTCCGCCTGAGCCATTGAGCAGCCATGGCCCTCAACGTAAAGCCTCAAAGAAAACAGCCCCGTGATAATACGGACATTTTTGCAGGGAAAGCTTTTATGGCCTTGCTGTTGGACAGATGATGCGCCTTCACTGGGGCAGCTATTCCTTTCCTTTTTTGGGTCGCCTTTCATCAAGGCTCTCAATGAGCATCCTAGCACCCCAGCCGCCGAGGGCAGCGAGTACGAAATATAGGAAAGTCGAGTTGACGAAGTAGTTCCAATAGTTTAACTGCAGTATGGTGACTTTCCGCCCCTCGCCGTCAAGGACATAGAAGTGGCCGTCAAAAGGCTTCCCCTCCGGCACCTCATACCTGAAATCACGCGAGGCAAAGAATGCCTGGTTTTGGTAGTAATAGAAAATGGCCGTGCTGAAGGCGAAATAGGATAGCACTATCAAGAGCAAGGGGAACGCATATTCGAAAAGTTCGCCGAACCCGAATTCCTGCCTAAGCCATGGGAATCCCATGTAAATCAGCCAGAACCCAACAATTGGAAGGAGCCAAAGTGAATAGTCCAGGCGAGAGATGTCAAATGCTGAAAAATCCAGGAAACCGTTCCCTGGAAGCCACTTCAAGAGGCCTGCCGAGCTGCCGAGGAAGCTGAGGATATAGAGCGCGACGTACACCATCACGAAAACAACGAAAGCCCTGAGAAGACCCTGGTTCATGCCGACCAGAATAAGAATCGGTTCAATCGGTTTAAAACTGTTGCAGTTGCCCAAAACAAAAAAACGCCCCCGAAAAAAACGTTCATGTTTAAAACGATTCGACACCCCAATACGTCCATGAAAGAGCCTGGGGAAGGCACGAGCGCAATTGAGCTGCCGTGGATAGAGAAGTACAGGCCGGAGAAGCTAAAGGACGTGGTCGGCCAAAAAGACATCACGGCAAGGCTCGAGAGCTACGTGAAGAACAAAACCATGCCAAACCTCATGTTCTCCGGGCCTGCAGGGGTTGGCAAGACGAGCTGCGCAGTGGCGCTCGCGAAAGAACTCTTTTCTGGAAGCTTCCAGCAGAACTTCCTAGAGCTGAATGCGAGCGATGAAAGGGGCATCGATGTCGTGCGGGAAACGATAAAGGACTTTGCGCGCACGCTAGCATTCGACTCCGGCTTCAAGATAATATTTTTGGACGAGAGCGACGCCCTAACCAATGACGCACAGCAGGCCCTGCGCAGGACAATGGAGAAGTACTCAAGAACGTGCAGATTTATTTTGTCCTGTAACTATTCAAGCAAGCTTATCGAACCGATACAGTCGCGATGCGTTGTTTACAGGTTCAACCGCCTCTCCGCGAAGGACATCGAAGGCAGAATTAAGTATGTTGCGGATGAGGAGAAGGTGCACATAGACCAGAAGGCACTCGATGCCATCGTGTATGTCGCGGAGGGGGATTTGAGGAATGCCGTGAACGTGCTGCAGGCTTCCGCCTCGCTCGGCGAGAAGGTCACCGAGAAGGTGGTTTATGAAGTGAGTTCCCGCGCGAGGCCGGAAGAAGTGAAGCGGATGATACAGCTCGGTCTTGCAGGAAAATTCCTAGAGGCTAGGGCAGCGCTTGACAAGCTCATGTACGAGCACGGCATGAGCGGAGAGGATGTGATAGTGCAGTTGCACCGTGAGCTCGTCTCAATGGACGAGAAGGAACTGCCCGGGAAAGAGAAGATTGAATTGCTGGATAAGGTAGGCGAGTACAACTTCCGCCTCGTGGAAGGGGCTAACGAGAGGATACAACTGGAAGCGCTGCTGGCGCAGTTCATGAAGCACCGAAAATAATTTCACGGCATGAAAGAGGTTATCTTCCTCTGGTGGAAAACATTGTCGAGCACTCTGCTCTGCTTGAGCCAGAATTTCATCGGCACGGTGAGCCTTGTTTCAAGATACTTCAATGCCAATCCAATGCCAGAAAAATCCAGCGGCTTGCTTTTCATCGCATCCCTCACGCATTCCCTGCACTTCCAAACTCCCAAACTTGGCAGGCCAGAATCGCCGATTTCACGGAACACTACCACTGTTGCCT